>JBBIMZ010000157.1:0-7802 GCA_037444135.1 Solibacteraceae bacterium | reverse complement strand
CAACAACGAGACAAATCACGGCCTGGCGCCCTTGAACAAGCCCCAGTTTTACAACGTCACCCTGGTGGGCGCCGGTCACCGGTTCACTGAGTCGGCCGACGAAGGCGCCAGCGTCGCGGGTCTGTTCCTCCGGCGGGGCGCAGCAGGCGTCTTCAACAATCTGCTGATCTATAACTGGATCACCGCCGGCGTGGATCTGCGCGACGAGCGCACGCTCGCGAACCTGGACTCGGGCGATCTGACGGTGAACGGCCTCCTGCTTTGGGACAACGGCAAAAAGAGCAACAGGCCGAACACCCTCGAGGGCCAGGTGACGGCGGCGGCGCTGCCGTTCGTCTCCGGGCAGCGGGGCCAGGCGGGGAACGTCCTGGTCGCCGATCCGCTGCTGCGGCGACCCTTCGAGTACTCCGATCCGGACTTTCGCCCGAGGCTCGGTTCGCCGGTCTTCCGCGCCAACTGGGTGCAGCCTCCCGACGACGGTTTCTTCGACCAGTGGGCCGGCTGGACAGGTGCCTTTGGCGACATCAATTGGACCGAGGAGTGGACGAACTTCATCCAGGAACAGGATCTCCAGGCGCCTTGAGCGAACTTCAGCCGAGCGCCTCGCCGACCGCCTCCCGGAGCCGCTCCAGGCCCGAGCGCAGATCGGCGCCGAGGTGCACCCACAAGGCCCGCCGGCCGCGGTCCACCAGGACCTGGAAGTCGCCGCGGGCCTGCGCCGCCTTGACCACCCCGAAGGTATAGGGAAGCCCCGGCACCGGCAGGTCCTCGGCGTCATCGCAGGTGATCTGGAGGAAGACGCCGCTGTTGGGCCCCGCCTTGTACGCCTGCCCGGTCGAGTGCAGAAAGCGCGGCCCGAAACCCAGGCAAGTGGCCACGCCGCGGCGGTCGCGCACCGCCGTGCGAATCTCCTGAAGGATCCGCTCGTAGTCAGGCTGCATTTCGAGGTAGGCGAGCACGGCGAAGTAGTCGCCCTCGGCGAGCCGCGCCAAATGGGTTCGCAAGCAGGCCGTGAGCGAGCGGCCGCCCGCCAGCAATCCCGGCGCGTCGGCCGGATCGGCAAACAGCTTCAAGCCGTCCTCCTCAAGCATCGGCGCTTCGGCGGGCAGCGAGCCGGTGCGCTCATAGTAGCTGGTGAGCTTTTTCGTTTCGGTCTTGCTGAAGACGACGTCGGGCTGGTTGAACGGATTGATCCCAAGAATCGAGCCCGCGACGGCCGTGGCCAACTCCCAGCGGAAGAACTCCTGGCCGAGCGCGTAGGGCTCCGCCACGCCGATGCGGATCACCGGGTGGCCCGCCTGTTCAAAGGCCGCCACGGCCGCGTCTTGGGCGGGCTCCGGCGCCGAGTCCAGGCGGAGATAGACGAAGAGTCGATCGCCGCCGTAGCGGTCCGGGGGCGCCAGCGGCTCCTGGTCGACGGGAATGATCGCCTTGTCGTCCTTGCCGGTAGATTCGGCCACGAGCTGTTCGAGCCAGGCGCCGAAGCCCCGGATGCCAGGACTGGCCACGAGCGTCAGCTTGTCTCGGCCCGCGCCTGCCAGTGCTCCCAGGATGGCGCCGAGGGTCACGCCGGGGTTGGCTTCGACGGGCGCCTCGGGCCGGCAGGCCGCCGCCATCCGGCCGGCGCTTTCGAGCAGCCGCTTCGTGTCAAGCCCCATGACCGCTGCGGGCGCCATGCCGAAGTCGGAAAGCGCCGAGAATCGCCCGCCGATGTCCGGAAAGCCGTAGAAGATCCGCCAAAAGCCGGCAGCCCGGGCTTCCTCCTCCAGCTGGGTGCCCGGATCCGTGATGGCCATGAATTGCCGCGCGGCCCGCTCGGCGCCGGCAGCCTGGCGGAGGCGCTCGAAGAAGTAACGTTTGAACAGGGCCGGTTCGAGCGTCGTGCCGGACTTGCTGGAAACGATGAACAGCGTCGAACCGAGCGCCACGCGCCGTTCGAAGCTTCTGACCTGCGCCGGGTCGGTCGAGTCGAGCACGAGCAGCTCCGGATGGCCCGGAATCCGCCCGAAGGTCATGCGCAGGACTTCCGGGCAAAGGCTCGAGCCGCCCATGCCGAGCAGCAGCGCGTGCGTAAAGCCGGATTGGCGCACGTCCCGGGCGAGCGCCTCCAGGCGGTCGAGCGTCTCTAACTGCCGATCGATGATCTCCAGCCAGCCGAGCCAGCCCGCTTCGTCGGTGTTGGTCCACACTGTCGGGTCGCGCTGCCAGAGCCGCCGCACCTTGTCGTGGAGGCGCCAGTCGTCGACGGCGGCGGCAACCAGCGCCGGCAAATCTCCGGGGAGCGTGGCAGAGAAGGGGTTCAGTTCATCCATGGTCGTCCCTTGTGGTTCCAAGTGCAGTTCCATCTCACGGTCCGGGGCGGCGGCGCGGGCTGGCCGGAATCCGCACCGGCGCACCATGCGCAGAGCGGCCTCGTTGGGGGGAACCGGCCGCCCACAGGCGGCGGTACCCTTTTTGCCGGGCAAGCGCCACCGCCGCTTGGGCCAGCAGCGTGCCGAGCCCCCGGCCTCGATACCTCTGATGCACGAAGACGGCCAGCTCGGCTTCGCGCGGGCCGCTGTCGGCCAGGATGGCGTGGCCGATCAGGCGCGCGCCCTGCTCCGCGACCAGGTTGTGCCACCGGGCGGTGACGTGACTGAGCCACTGGCGGGTCTTTTCCCGGCTGGCCGGCGGCAGGCCCAGGCTGCCGCCGCGCGGCTCGAAGTCTTCGTACATGGCTTCCAGCGCGCCGGCGTATCCCGGGGCCAGCGGGCGAATCGTGAACGGTGTCTGCGACCTCGCCCCCATGCCGCGCCCGATCTCCCATTCTATCCGCGCGGGCGCCTGTTCGGTAGAATATGGGGCGAATGTCTCGGTATCGCTCCCTGCTGCCGGCCATGTGCGCCGCCGCCCTGTTTCTGCTCGCCGCCTGCAAACGCTCCCCTTCGGAAAACGTCGCCGCGACGGTGAACGGCCGCCCGATCACTTACGACGAACTCGATAAACAGTACCGCATCCTGTTCACGGCCGACAGCGACGCGCTGAGCGAAGACGAGAAGGCGGCGCGCAAGCTCGAAACGCTGCGCAGCTTGATCGACAATGAAATCCTGTTGCAGCGTGCCGAGAAGCTCGGCCTGATGGCCGTGGACGCCGACGTCGACGCTAAGTTGACCGAACTCCGCGCTCCTTACACTCAGGAGGAGTTCGACAAACAGCTCAAGGCGCGCAATATGACGCTCGACGATCTGAAAGCGCAACTGCGCCGGGACTTGAGCATCCAGAAACTCTTGAATAAAGAGATCACGTCCCATATCGCCATCAGCGATCAGGATGTCAGCGCTTACTATAACGCCAATAAGGCCAGCTTCAACCTGGTCGAGCCGCAGCTTCACCTGGCGCAGATCCTGGTCACCCCCGTGCCCAACCCGAACGTGCGCAACCTCCGCGGCGACAAGGCGCAGAACCGCGAGCAGGCTAAAGCGAAGATCCAGGCCATCCTCGAGCGCCTCAAGCGGGGCGAGGACTTTCACATGCTCGCCCAAGCCTATTCCGAGGACCCGGATTCGGCGCCCAACGGCGGCGACCTCGGCTTCATCGGGGAGTCCGCCTTACAGCAGGCCAACGTCGAGCTGCGCAAGGTGGTGATGAGCTTGCAACCCGGTCAGATCTCGCCCGCCATCGAGACGGCCGAGGGCTTCCGCATCTTCAAGCTGATCTCGCGCGAGCCCGCCGGCCAGCGCGAACTCGAAGATCCCCGCGTGCAGCAGACCATCCGCGACAACCTCCGCAACCGCAAGGACCAGCTCCTGCGCGCGGCCTATTACGAAGTGGCCCGCAACGAGGCCAAGGTGGTCAACTACTACGCCCTGAGGATTACCGAAGAAAAAGGAGCGCCTGCACGGTAGGCGGCTACTTGCCGGCGGACTTGCGGACCTGTTCGAAGTAGCGCTGCACGTATTCGTGGTAGACCAGCGGCACTTGGTCCCGGTGGACTTCTCCGCCCGCCTCGCGGTGGCTGGCGGTGCGATCGGCCCACGGCGTTTCCAGTGACTGGTCGCCCGAGGCCACCTCGATCATGACCTCGCCGGTGATGTTCTCGGCGCGTTTACCCAGGATTTCGCTGAGCTTGCCCATGGCCTCAAGCTGCTCCTGTGCTTTGAGGCTCTTCGAACCGTCCTTGGTTCCGATCCCGCTCTGGGCCTGGCCGCTGCCGGACTGATCTGAGCGCTGATCGGCGCCCTCTCCCTTGCCCGCTTGCGCCTGCTGTGCGCCCTCGCTCGCCCGGTTTCCGCGAGGATCCGCCGCCGGCGTCCCCTGGCCCTCCGGGTTCCCTGCTGCTTGCTCCTTCTTGCGCCCTTCGCCGCGCTCGGTCGTGCCCCCTTCGCCGGCGGCGCGCTCGGAGCTGCGGCGGCCCTCTCCGGCCATCGGGGGGATCTTCAACTTCGCGAGCAGATTGGCGAAGGCATCCTGCAACTTGCGGATCAAGTCGGACTCTTCTCTGGGGGGCGACGGCCGGGAATCCGCCCTACTTGGCGACGGATCGGGCGCCGGCAGCGGTGCGGAAGACTCCTCCCCGCCGGAGCGCTCGGCCGGATCGGTCGAGGAGTCCGGTCCCGGCTCGTCCTGAGCGCCGACGCTGGCCTTGGCTTCGTCGGGCGTCGCGGTGCCGTTCCGTGCGGGACTGGAGGGATCGTCCGCAGAAATCCCGTTCGCTGGCTCGGCCGGGCGCCCGGAACGGCCGCCCTGCCTCCTGTCCGGCGGCGCAGTCGGCTCTCCGGGATCCGCCTGCGGTCCTGGCGCCTCCGGCTCGCTGGTCTTGGCGGCCTGGGCCGGAAACCGGAACAACTCAACCAGCGCCCGGCTCAGCGGCGGTCGGAGATCGAGGCTGCGCAAGATGCCGTAGCGGGCGGCGAAGAGCGTCCCGGCGGCCGCCGCCAGCAGCACGGTCAGGTAGACGTTCCTCGGCGCCTGCAAGGGCATGGCCCGCCGCGGATCGAGCCGCCGCGACAGCGCTTCGGCCTCGGCCCGTTGCGCGGCCCGCACACGTTCCGAGCCCCGGTTCGAATGCTCCGGTTGCGTGAAGACGAAAGCGGTCGACAGGCCGTCGTGCAATTCCAGCCGCCGATCCACTTCCTGAAGCAGCCGGTAGGAAGAAGGCACGCGCCTGCGCCCGCGCCAGAGAGCCGCTGCCAGCCCGCCGCCGAGCAACGCCAGCGGCCAGCGCCAGGCGAGCATCTCCGTGCCAAGCGCCAGCAGCAGGATCAGGCCCCCCAGCGCCAGCGAAACCGCCGTCAGAGCCTCCTCCAGGACAATGTTCCAGAAGCGCCGCCGGCGAACCTCCGACAGCAGATCCGCCAGTCCGCTGCTCAAAGCCAAGCCGCCACCTCAGCTTGAATTATCGCAAACTGAAAGAACCGGAGATCGCCGGACGCCTCGAGACCTGCTATATGAGTTCAAAGACCATGACGAAACAAGAGATCCTCCTGGCTCACCGCGAGCACCTGTTTCCCTGCGTGTTCCATTACTTCCGCGAGCCGCTGGTCATCAGCCATGCGCGCGATCAGTACGTCTGGGACATCGACGGCAATCAGTACCTGGACTTTTTCGGCGGCATCGTCACGATCAGCGTCGGGCACGCCAACGCGGAGGTGAACCGCAAGGTGCACGCGCAACTGGACCGCCTGGGGCACGTCTCGACCGTGTTCGCCACCGAGCCACAGGCCGCGCTGGCCCGGGACCTGGCCGAATTGACACCCCAGCGCAGTTTGACCAAGTCATTTTTCACCAACAGCGGCACCGAGGCCAACGAGATGGCGGTCCTGGCCGCGCGCTGCTACACCGGCTCGAACGAGATCATCGCGCTGCGCCATTCCTATCACGGGCGCTCGGCGCTGGCGATGACGCTTTCGGCGCACAGCAACTGGCGGCTGGGCGGCGCCCCGCAGCCCGGCGTCGTGCACGCGCACAACGCCTACTGCTACCGCTGTCCGTTCGGCGCCAGCTACCCCGACTGCGGCGTCCGGTGCGCCCGGGACGTCGAAGAGCTGATCCGCACGGCCACTTCGGGGCGCATCGCCGCCTTCATCGCCGAGCCGATCCAGGGCGTCGGCGGCTTCATCACGCCCCCGCGCGAGTACTTCGCCATCGTGGCCGAGATCGTGCGCCGCTACGGCGGCGTCTTCATATCGGACGAGGTGCAGACGGGCTGGGGCCGCACCGGAGGCAAGTGGTTCGGCATCGAGCAGTACGGAGTGACGCCGGACATCCTCACCGCGGCGAAAGGTCTCGGCAACGGGATGCCGATCGGTCTGACGATCGCGCGGGCCGAGATCGCCGACGCGGTCCAGGGGACGACGCTCTCGACCTTCGGCGGCAACCCGGTGGCCACGACGGCAGCCAAGGCCGTCGTGGACTTTATCAAAGAGCAGGGGCTCGTCGACCACGCCGCCGAAGTGGGCGCCTACCTGCGCGGCCGCCTGCTCGAGTTGCAAGACAAGCACACCCTCATCGGGGAGGTGCGCGGAATGGGGCTGCTCCAGGGAATCGAACTGGTCGAGGACCGCGCCAGCAAAACGCCGGCCGCCGCCCGGACTCTACAGGTCATGGAAGCGGCCCGAGAAAACGGCATCCTCATCGGCCGGGGCGGTCTCTACGGCAACGTCCTTCGCTTGTCGCCGCCCCTCAATGTCGCCCGCTCCGACGTCGACGAGTGCATCCGGGCGCTGGACCGGAGCCTAGCGGCCGCCGGGGCCTAGCTGGATGCCTTGGCCGTCTGCGCCCTCGGTTGTTTGACTTTCGGGGTCGCCAGATAGCCGACGATCCGGTCCTTGTGCACCTCGTTGATGACCAGCTCATAGGGCTGGCGGGCCGCCGAGACGTAGAACTGAAGCGGTTCGTTCAAGGTGCGGTCCTTCTTCTCCACCACTTTGTCGTCCGCGATGACGTCGATCGTGAAGCGCCCTTTCTTCTGGTCTGTCTTCTTCAGCTTCAGGGCGATGTCGCCGACGCGAACCGGCTGCTTGGTCTTCTTGAGGTCGAATTCGAAGTAGTCGCGGTCGCCCAGCGCTTTCAGCGCCGCGAGTTCTTTGGCGTTGGTGGCGATCAGACCGCTCTGCACGCCCAGATCGCCGGTGACCTGCTTGAGCGCCGAGATCGTCTTCTCCAGCTCGGACTTGGTGGCGCTGACCTCGGTCTTGACCTCCGACAGGCCCGCCTTGGTCGCGTCGGTGGCCTTGGCCACTTCACTGATGCCCTGGCTCAACTCCTGGCGCGCCTTCTCCTGTTCGGCCCGCTGGCGAGCCTGTTCGGCTTCGAGTTGCCGCGCCAGCTCTTCGGCCCGCTTGGTGGCCTCCAGCTTGGCCTGCCCGGCCGCCATGGCCGCCTGCCGCCGCGCGGCTTCGAGCTCCTCGCGCATCGACTCCAGCCGCCGCTGGTGCGTCTGGCTGCTCACGGTCGAACTCTCGCGCAGGTTTGAGATCTCATTCAAAACCGACTCGCGCAGCGTTCCGACCTCGGTGCGAAGCTGATCGAGCTGCAAGAACAGATAGACGTTGGCCGCCGCGAGCGCGATGACCACGCCGAACAGGATCGGAATCTTCAGGCCCGGCCCGCTCGAAGGCGGAAGATAATGAACGTTGTTGGGAGCGTTGGTGGAATCGCTCACGAAAAACCTCCTTGGGGAAACTGCCCTCTTGGCTAAGAGTTTAGCACTCTACCGAAATCCTTTAGCACGCCAACGGCCAAACCGCATACCTCAGTTACCCGCCGGCTTGGCCGCCATCCAATAGCCCGGCCGCGTCCGGACCTCCAAATTCGCCCGGTTC
>JBBIMZ010000156.1:0-7891 GCA_037444135.1 Solibacteraceae bacterium | reverse complement strand
CGTCCAGCTTCCGCGCCGGCGTCTTGGTGAAGAAATGCACCCAGCCGGCGTCGCCCCAGTTCAGCACGATGTAGCCTTTCTGTTCGATCGCCTGCTCGAGCCGGGGCGCCATCCGGTCGCGGACGTAATCGAGCTCGGCGTAGGATTCGATCATCATCGGAATCTGGAGGCAGGCTACGGCCGGCTCCAGCCGGGCCAGCCCTGAGCCGGACAGCGCGACGGCCTGCAACTGGCCGATGCGCATCTTCTGGATCATGTCCGGCTCGTCGCCGAGCACCCCGCCCGGGTAGATCCGTAACTGGACCTTTCCGCCGGAAATGTTCCTCCAGTCCTGGCCCATCTGCTGGAGGATCTGGTGCCAGGGAGATCCCTCGGGCGCCACCGTCCCCATCTTGATCAGCACCGTCTGCGCGCCGGCGCCCACTGCGGCGAGCCCAGTTCCGACGAATGCAATTAGCAGGCGCTTCACTTTCGAACCTCCTCGGCGGCGGGTTCCTCCTCGAGAAACAGTTCATCGATGCGCCCGAGCAGCCAGCGCGCCCGCCGCTGCGCGATCCGGTTGGACAGCCGGAAATCCTCCTCTTCGCCGGCATCGATGGCGAGCGCCCGCTCGAGCATCTCGCGGAACTCGGCGCGCTGCTGCCGGCGGATGAGGACGCTCTCGGCGTAGCCGACGAAGGCGCTGGCGCGCCTGCCGCCGGAGAGCTCGACGGCCCGCTCGAAATGCTTGCGCAGCCGGTCCAGCTCCGCGGCCGCGACGCCCGGCCGGGTGCTCGCGTAGACCACCTGAAACTCGTGCAGCGCGCCCTGATTCCAGCTCTCGTCCAGCTCGAGGGCGCGGCCGAGCAGCGCTTCGACCTCGGGCAGACGCGCCAGCATGGCGGCGTCGTTGCGCGAGGCCGAAATCGCCAGGCCGAGCGCCGCGGCGTTCCAGTACAGCAACGGCACGTGTTTGGCGTCCCGGACCACCCGCACCGCCGCGGCGGCGTCGGTTTCGAGCCGCCGTCCGATGCCGGGATATTTCTGCTCGAGCGCCTGCATGCCGTAGCGGCCTGCGCGCAGGTAGAGCCGCCGCGCCCGCTCGCGCAACTGCGCGCTGCGTTCGAGGTCCTGCTCGGCGGCGCGGTCCGCCTCCTGCTGCACGTATCCATAAGCGTAGAGCGTGAAGCCGCGGCAGGCCGCCAGCAACAGACCCTGATGCCGGGGCGACTCGGCCAGGAGGCTTTCGATCAGCTTCAGGCCGAACGGCAGGGCATCGCCGACGAGTTCCACGTCCTCGTCGCGCTCGAACGTAGCGCCGCCGCCAGCGAGCGCGTCGCCGATCCGGTTGACGGCAAAGCGGCGCATCGAACACGCCCCCGCCGAGAGTACGCACGCCAGCGCCGCCGCGAATACCCGGTTCCGGCCCGACATCGCGCTCTCGGTCTTAAAATACCGCAGTCCCGGGCGGCGGGTAAGCGAAGCCCGGAGGGCGGGTCCGGCGAACTAGCGCCGGTGAGCCGCGGCGATCTCCCGCAAGACCGGCAGGACGTCGCCGGCGGCTACCGGCTCGGCGCCGGCGCGGCCGAAGCCGAAGTACAGCTTTCGGAACAGCCGATAGAGGCGTTCATAGACGGCGCTCTCGGCCGCGTCCGGCTCAACCGTCCGGTAGCCGGGGCAGAGCGCGTCCTGAGCCTCCTCGACGGAGCGGAAAACGCCGGCGGCGAGAAAGGCGAAGATGGCCGCGCCGAGGCTGGTGACTTCGCTTTCAGGGACGAGCACGGGCTTGCCGAAGACATTTGCGTAGACGCGGTTGAGCGTCTCGTTGCGCTGTGGCACACCGCCGCCGTTGATGACCCGCCGGATGGGAACGCCGTAGTCGCCCATCCGCTCCAAAATCACGCGCGTGTGGAACGCCGTGCCCTCGATCGCCGCAAAGAGCTCATCCTGCGCCGAGTGCGTCAGATTCCAGCCGAAGGTGACGCCGCCCAGGTTCGGATTCACCAGCACGGTCCGGTCGCCGTTGTCCCAGGTCAGCCGCAGCAGCCCCGTCTGGCCCGCGCGGTATGTCTCGAGACCCCGGGACAACTCGGCTACGGTCGCGCCGGCGCGGCGGGCGATGGCGTCGAAGATGTCGCCGGTGGCCGACAGGCCGGCTTCGATGCCGGCATAGGAGGGGTGGATCGAGCCGCGGACGACGCCGCAGACGCCCGGGATGAGGCGCGTCTGGCGGGCGATCGCCATGATGCACGTCGAAGTGCCGACCACGTTCACCACGTCGCCTTCGCGGATGCCCGCGCCGATGGCGTCCCAGTGCGCGTCGAAGGCGCCGACCGGAATAGGGATTCCGGCGCGCAGCCCCAGCCGCTCGGCCCATTCGGGCGAAAGGCGGCCGGCGATCGCATCGGAGGTGGCGTAGCGGCCGTTCAGCTTGCCGCGGATTCCAGCCAGCAGCGGATCGACGCTTACCAGGAATTCCTCCGGCGGCAGGCCGCCGAGTTCGGCGTTCCACATCCACTTGTGGCCCATGGCGCAGATGCTCCGCGGAACCTGTGCCGGATCCCGGATGCCGCAGAGCACGGCGGCGACCATGTCGCAATGCTCGAGCGCGGTTACGAGGCCGCCGCGCTTGTCGGGATTGTGGCGCAGCCAGTGAAGGAGCTTGGAAAAGCCCCACTCGGACGAGTAGACGCCGCCGCACCAGTCGATCGCCGCCAGGCCCTGCCGGTGAGCGGCCTCGGTGATCTCCGCGGCTTCGCGCTTGGCGCGGTGGTCGCACCAGAGATAGTAGTCATCGAGCGGTTCGAGACCTTCGCCGACCGGGACGACGCTCGAACCGGTCGTATCGAGCGCCAGCGCGACGATCTGATCGCCGTCGACGCCCGCGGCGCGGAGCGCCTGGTGCATCGCCGTCTCCAAACCCCGCATGTGGTCCGAGTGGCTCTGCGTGGCGAAATCCGGGTCCTCTTTCTTGCGGTGCAGCGGCAGCTCGGCCGTCGCCGAGCCGAGCCGGCCGCGCTCGCTGTCGACGATGGAGACGCGTACGCTCAGCGTCCCGAAATCCACTCCCGCAACGATCGCCATTTCGCATTCTCCCGGGGAAAGCAAAGCGGGGCGGCCGCGCAGACCGCCCCGCGCTGCGCACGCAACTCAGGCCGTGCGCATGACTTCGGCCTTGGCTTCGGCGGACCTGGCTGCCACCGCGGCCTGGGCCGCCGCCAGCCGGGCGATCGGCACGCGGTAGGGCGAGCAGGAGACGTAGTCCATGCCGATGCGATAGCAGAACTCGACCGAACTCGGCTCGCCGCCGTGCTCGCCGCAGATGCCGACCTCGAGTTCGGGCCGCGTGGCCCGGCCGCGCTTAGTCCCCATCTCGACGAGCTGGCCGACGCCTTCCTGGTCGAGCACCGCGAACGGATCGGCCTTGAAGATCTTCTTTTCCTCGTACTGCTTGGAGAACTTGACGTAGTCGTCGCGAGAGAGCCCGAGAGTCGTCTGGGTCAGGTCGTTGGTGCCGAAGCTGAAAAATTCGGCCTCCTGGGCGACCTTGTCGGCCGTCAGAGCGGCCCGCGGGATCTCGACCATCGTTCCGATCATGTAGTGGAGCTGGCCCTTCATGCCGGCCTTCTCCAGCACTTCCTCGGCCACGCGCCGGACGATCGCTTTCTGGTCGGCCAGTTCCTCGACGCTGCCGATCAGGGGGATCATCACCTCAGGGATGACCTTGACGCCTTTCTTGGCCACCTGCACGGCGGCCTCGAAGATGGCGCGCGCCTGCATCTCGGTGATCTCCGGATAGGTGATGCCGAGGCGGCAGCCGCGGTGGCCGAGCATCGGGTTGAACTCGTGCAGCTCCTCGACGCGTTTGAGCAGGTTCGGCAGAGCCGTCTTGAGCTCGCGCACCTCGACGCCGTAGCGCTCGGCCATTTCGCGCTTCTCCTTCAGGGTGGCGTGCGGGAGCTTGGCGATGTCCACCATCAGCTCCTCGCGCTTGGGAACGAACTCGTGCAATGGCGGATCGAGCGTGCGGATGACGACCGGGAAGCCGTCCATCTCCTTGAACAGGCCGGCGAAGTCGCTCCGCTGCATCGGCAGGAGCTTCTGGAGCGCTTTGCGCCGCGTCTTCTCGTCGCCGGCCAGGATCATCGCCTGCATGTGCTCGATGCGGCCGGGCCCGAAGAACATGTGCTCGGTGCGGCACAGGCCGATGCCCTCGGCGCCGAAGCGGCGCGCGGTGCGGGCGTCGCGCGGAATGTCGGCGTTGGCGCGGACGCCGAAGTCTCCGCGAAACTCGTCGGCCCAGGCCATGAATTTGGCCAGGACGCCGGAAGAGGGATCCGGCTCGACGGTGTTGGCCTGGCCGGCGTAGACCTCACCGGTGGTGCCGTCGATCGAGATCCAGTCGCCTTCCTTCAGCGTGATGCCGTCGACGGTGAGCCGGCGGTTGCGCTCGTCCACCTTGATCGCCTCGGCTCCGGCGACGCAGGGCGTGCCCATGCCGCGCGCCACGACGGCGGCGTGGCTGGTCATGCCGCCCCGCGAGGTCAGAATGCCTTTGGCGACCTCCATGCCGTGGATGTCATCCGGCACCGTCTCCTTGCGCACCAGAATCACAGGCGAGTGCTTGGCCGCTTCGACGGCGTCGTCGGCCGTGAAGACGATCTTGCCCACGGCCGCGCCCGGCGAGGCCGGCAGGCCCGTGGCGATGCGCGTCAGGTTCTTCTTGGACTTCTCTTCGAGCACCGGATGCAGGAGCTGGTCGAGCTGCTGCGGATCGACGCGCATGATCGCCTCCTCCTTGGTAATGAGGCCCTCTTCGACCATGTCCACGGCGATGCGCACCGCCGCCGGGCCGGTCCGCTTGCCGTTGCGCGTCTGGAGCATGTACAGCTTGCCGTCCTGGATGGTGAACTCGAAGTCCTGCACGTCGCGGTAGTGCTTCTCCAGGTTGGTCGTGATGCCCCGAAGCTGCTCATACACCTCCGGCATCAGGTCCTTGAGCGCCGAGATCGGCTGCGGCGTCCGGATGCCGGCGACGACGTCCTCGCCCTGCGCGTTCACCAGGAACTCGCCGTAGAACTCCTTCTCGCCGGTGGCCGGATTGCGCGTGAAGCCCACGCCGGTGGCCGAACGCTCGCCCAGATTGCCGAACACCATCGCCTGAACGTTCACCGCCGTGCCCAGCGTGTCCGGGATCTTGTTCATCTTCCGGTAGTGCGCCGCCCGCGGGTTCCACCAGGACTCAAAGACGGCGTTGCGCGCCATCTCGAGCTGCACGCGCGGATCCTGCGGGAAGTCCGACTTGGTCTTGCGCTTGTAGAGCTTCTTGTACTCCTCGATGACGGCCTGTAAGTCTTCCGCCGTCAGATCGGTGTCGAACTTTGCTTTGACCCGCTTCTTGCGCTCCTCGAGAATATACTCGAACTCGTCCTTGGGAATGCCCATGACGACGTTGCCGAACATCTGGATGAAGCGCCGGTAGCAGTCGTAGGCAAAGCGCAAATTGCCGCTCCGCCGGGCCAACGCCTGGACGCTCTGGTCGTTGAGCCCGAGGTTGAGGATCGTGTCCATCATGCCGGGCATGGAGAACTTCGCGCCCGAGCGGACGCTCACCAGCAGCGGGTTTTCGGCGTCGCCCAGTTTCTGGCCCATCTGCTCTTCCAGCCGGGCGAGCGCTTGGTTGACCTGTTCATCGACCTCGGGAGGGACTTTGCCGTTGTTTTCGAAGTAAATATTGCAGACTTCGGTAGAGATGGTGAATCCGGGGGGCACGGGCACGCCGGTGCGGCTCATTTCGGCCAGGCCGGCGCCTTTGCCGCCCAGGATGTCCTTCATCGTGCCGTCGCCTTCGGCCGTGCCGCCGCCGAACGCGTAAACGTATTTCTTCATACGAACATGTTTCTCCTTGTCAGTGAGCTCTTGATTGCGGTCATGACTTTGTAGTTACGATCTCCGAGAAATCGGCGATCGAAGAAAACTCCGCGAGCACGCGGCTGAGCAGGGCCAGCCGGTTGGTCCTGACCTCCGGGTCAGGGGCGTTGACTAACACGTGATCGAAGAACGAGTCGACCTGCGGGCGCAGCGAGGCGATCGCTTCGAGCGCCGGGCCGTAGTCGCGGCGGCTGCGGTAGCCCTCCACTTGCTCCCGCAACTCGAGGAAGCGCCGGTAGAGTTCGGCTTCCTCGCCCGGCTCCAGCAGTTCCGGACGCACTTCGGCGGGGCCCGTGAAACCCGCCTGCCGCAGGATGTTCTTGATGCGTTTGAAGCTCACGGCGATCGCTTCGAAATTGTCGGTCGGGCGTACGCGCCGCAACGCCTCGAGCCGCCGCGCCACATCCGGCAGATCGTCGCAACCGGCCGCCAGCACCGCGTTGACCTCGTCGTAGGCAAAGCCGCGAACGTCGCGGAAGTAGTAGCGCACGCGGTCGGCGAGAAACTCGAGCAGATCGGCTTGGCCTCCGGCCAGCTCGGAGAGCGGCAGCGGCAGGCCGCCTTCGACGAGAATCCGGACCACGCCCTGGGCGGCGCGGCGTAAGGCGAACGGATCGAGCTTGTCGGCCAGGGAGACCAGGCGGCCCTCGACGGTCGGCGGAATCGCGTCCTCGATGCCGGCCGGCTGATAGTGGTGATAGATCGCCAGCGCCACCGCTTCCGGCTCGCCCTGCGCCCGGGCGTAGAGTCCGCCCACGATTCCCTGAAGTTCGGGAAATTCCCCGACCATGCCAGTCGTCAAATCGCACTTGGCGAGCAGGGCGGCCCGTTCGGCTGCTTCGTTGCCGCCGAGTTTGCGGACCAGCTCCACCATGCGGCGCGCTTTGTCCAGATAGCTCCCGAGTTCCTGATGGAAGGTCACGTGGGCCAGGTCCTCGACGCGGTCGGCGAGTTTCTTGTGCTGGTCGAATTCCCAGAAGAAGCGGGCGTCGTTGAAGCGCGCCCGGAGCACGCGCTCATTGCCGGCCCGGATCAGCCCTTGCGGATCGGCATCAGTGTTCATCACCGCCACGAAGTAGGGCGCCAGTTTTCCGGCGGCGTCGAGCACCGAGAAGTACTTCTGGTGGTGCCGCATCACCGTCACCAGGACCTCCTCGGGCAGGCTGAGGTAGCCAGCGTCGAAACTGCCGAGGATGGGTGTCGGGTATTCGGTCAGATAGGCGAGCGTTTCGAGCAGGGCCTCGTCCGGCTTGACCTGCAAGGCGCGGCCGGCGAGCAGCAGCTCGATCTCCCGGCGGATCTTGTCCTTGCGCCGCTCCACCGACGCCAGCACGAAATGTTTCTCGAGCTCCTGCTCGTAGCCGCCGATCGAGACGCGGACCTTCTTCTTGCCCAGGCGCCGGTGGCCGCTCGAATACGCCGACGAGCGCACGCCGGCCAGCTCGAAGGCCACGACGCGCGCGCCGAACAGCGCCACCAGCCAGCGGATCGGCCGGATGAAGCGCGGGCCGCTCTTGCCGGTCCAGTACATCGTCTTCGGGAACGGGATTTTGAGGATCAGCTCCGGCAGGGCTTCAGCCAGCAGGTCGGCCGTAGGTCGGCCGGGAACGCGACGGCGATAGGCGAAATAATCGCCCTTCGGGGTCTTGATCCGGTCGAGCGCGGAAACCTCGACGCCCAGCTTGCGCGCAAAGCCCGCCGCGGCCGGCTCGCCGGCGGCCACCGGCGGTCCGGGGACCAGGTTCACCTCGGCTGGTTGCCGCAGCGGCAGATCCTCGGCCAGCAGCCAGAGCCGGCGGGGCGTGCCGTCGACGCGCGCGACGCGGCCGGCGAGCCGGCGCTCCTCGAGGAATTTTTGGAACAGCTCCCGCAAGCCCTCGAGAGCCGGCCGGATCATCCAGTCCGGGATCTCTTCGGCGCCGATCTCGACCAGAAACCGATTCCCCATCAGGCCCCCACCTCTAGGACCGCCGCCTGGTCC
>JBBIMZ010000155.1:0-7892 GCA_037444135.1 Solibacteraceae bacterium | reverse complement strand
AGATCCCGGGCTTCGGCGGCCTCGAGCTGCGGGCGCTCCTCAGCGACTATACCGGCACGCTGGCTTGCGGCGGCCGCCTGGCGCCGGGCGTGGCCGAACGCCTGCGCCGCCTCGACGAGCTTGTCGAGCTGCACGTGTTGACTTCGGACACCTTCGGCACGGCGCGCGGCGAGCTCGCCGGCCTGCCCGTGCGCGTCGTGGTGCTCGAAGGCGAAACCCACGACGCTCAGAAAGTCCGCTTTCTGCACGATCATTTCACCGCGCGCCATGTCGTCGCCCTCGGCAACGGGCGCAACGACCGGATGCTGCTCCAGGCCGTTCGCGAGGGCGGCGGCCTGGCCATCGCCGTCGATGCGGGCGAGGGGTGCGCCTTCGAGACGCTCCGCCAGGCCCACCTGCTGATTCGAGGCGCCGCCGAAGCCCTCGACCTGCTGCTGGACCCGCGGCGCCTGAAGGCGAGTTTGCGGTTCTAAAATACTCAAGAGGCGGTGACACTCAACCACGAGGAGCCGGACCGGGTCCCGGTCTCAGCTTGGTATACGCCGGAGGGGGAGAACCCGATTCGCTGCTAGCCCGGCCCTGGTGTCCGTGCAGCAGTTGGACGGCCCGCCGCAGCCGTCCGTTCCTCGGAAATCCGCAGCGTACGGAAGTCGAGCACTCGACGGATGCCGCTGTGCTCGAGCACCAGGAGGCGGCTGGCTCGCTCGGATCGCACATGGGGCGAGTCGAACCGTTTCCAGCGGCTCCAGTCCCGCGCCTGCCCCCACGTGAAGTGGAGATCGGCGCCGCGGAGCGAGCGGAATCGCACGGCCGGGACCGGCTCCAGCGCCACCTCCAAAGGCAGCGCCGTGACCGCCTGCACGAACGCGGCGAAATCAGGGAACTCCCGCGCCGAGGCCACTTGCACGATGGCACCGTTCTTGCGGTGGGGGCTGTACAGCCGCCGTCCACCCTCGGCGGCCGGCAACCAGTCGTGGTAGTCGATCGGCCGCCATTCGTACGGCGCCAGCGGCCGGTAGGCAATGTAAGCCCGTCCGCCCTGACAGAAAATCCATCCCGAGGGATGCTCCTCGAGCCGGCTGAGGTCCTTGGAGAAAAAGCCGTTGATGTGCGGCCATGGCGCATCCGCCGGGATGTCGTAAAGCGCGATCAGAGTGTCCTGGTCCTGAAGGATCTGCTCGTAAGGCGAGCCGCCGAGAAACTTGTCCGGCGAGTCGTACGACGGCCGGAAGCGGCGAAAGTAATCGACGAGCAAGTCAGGCGCGCGGGTATAATAAGTCTGCAAATCGCGCGTAGCAAAGTGCGGGTGTAAGGCAAAGAGCGTGTTGTGCACGCCGCGCGGGTCGCCGGCGGCCCAAGTCACATCCCAGGAGTGCTGCTGCACGGGCTGAAACAGGCCACCCTGGTCCGAGCCGACGGCGTAGTCGCGGCTGACGAACGTGGTCTTACAGACCGGCGCCGAGCCCTCTTGAAACCGCCAGCGCCGGCGCGAACGCTGCAATTCGCGGTGCGTGTAGGGCCGGGAGCGGTCGGTGGCGATCCGGTAAAGCACCTCCGGCGGCGGCATCGCCGCCGAGACCGCGTAGTAAAACACCGGGTAGCTGTAGCCGGGCAGCGGATAGCCCAGGCCGAACAGCAGCCAGCCGAAATCGGAGCTGACGGCGTACCATTTCTCGAGTACGCTCCAGTCGTCGGTGCGGGCGTGGGCGCCCACATGCAGTCCGTCGAGACTCTCAGCGGCGTAGTCGGCCATGAGCCACTCGAGCATCATCCGGGCGCGCTCGCGCATCTCGGCGCTCGAGGCCCATTCGGCCAAATAAGACATCGACAGCAGGTACAGGCCCATGTAGTGCGTCGAATCGTACTCCCCCTGGCCCTCGTCGAGCGTAACTTCCATCCAGCGCCGGATCCAGCGCTCGGCCTCGCGATGATTAGTCGCCGAATCCTTACCGGTGAACCACGCGCCGGCAGGCAGATCCGGCCAGAGCTCCGTCATTAGATACAGCGAGGTGTAATAGAGCAGCCAGTGATTCTCCGTGTCGCCGCGGAAAGCGTGGTAGGTTTTCCAAGCGTGGCCGAGAGCGGCCCGGGCTTCGGCGCTGAGCGTCTCGCGTCCGAGAAAGGCGATCGCCGCCGCCTGAAACATCCAGAACATGTCGCCCTGAGGATCGCGCAGAAGCTCGACCAGCCGGCGCGACGCCCATTCGAGGTCCCGGCGCAAGTAAAGCTTGGCCGCCACGTGCTGGTATCCCGTCGCCGTGGGATCGGGCGGGTTGGCGTAATGCTCGATCACCTGGCGCACACGGTCGCGGAAGGCGCCCTCTCGGGAGGCCCCCGGGCGCGCGCGGGGAACGAAGACCAGGTCATAGACCATGGAGCCATCGAGCCCGTCGCGGCGCCAGCTCCGACCGCCGTCCTCGGAGACGAAGACCGCCTCTTCGAGCAGCGCGGCGAAGAGGCGCCCGCGAACGCCGGGATCGAAGGCGACGCGCCAGACGCGGGCCGAAGGCAGCCCCTGGTTGCGAGCCGTCCAGGTGCGCCCGCCGTCTTCGGAAACCAGTACACCCGCATCCCAGGCCGCGACGGCGAGGCGGCCGGCCTCGTGAGGGTCGAACGCCGCATTGTAGAGGGTGCGATCCGCGGGCACGGCGTCAATCCGGCGCCAGGTGCGCCCGCCGTCGCGCGACTCCATGAGCCCGCCGCGCTGTAGAGTCGCCAGCCACCACTGCGGATCATGAGGCGATTGCGCCAGGTCCGTAACGAGATCCCCGCGGACCACGACGCGCCAGCTCGCGCCGGCGTCTTCGCTCAGCAAGATCGCTTGTTCGGTGCCCGCCAGCACGCGGCCGGCGCGCGTCCGGTCCACGCGAACCGTCTTGGTGAACGGCCGCGGCACGCCGAGATCGAGGCGGCGCCACGTCGCCCCCTGATCGCGCGTCACCGCGACGCCGTCGGGAAGCGCGATGTAGACGTGATCGGGCTGCTGGGGGTCGACACTCACGTCGCGCAGTTCGGTCATCGTTTCATCGGTGGTGATCACCCAGCTGTAGCCGGAGTCGCGCGAACGCAGGCAGCCGTCGCCCGCCGCCAGATACAGCAGGCGCGGATCGCGCGGGTCGTAATCGAGCGTTTCGATCAGCATGTGGGGCGCGCCCCGCTGGCCCCATTGGCCGCCGGCCCAACGAAACAGCAGGCCGGCGGCTTCGAGCTTGCGGCCCGGCGTCCAGTCGCGGGAGCGGATGGCGCAGGCCAGCAGATCGTAGCGCCCCTGGGCGCCCGGCTGGGCTTGCACGGGCAGCGCGCCAGCCCAGAAAGCGATGGCCAGCAACCAGTTCGCTCCGGCCAGGCCCGGCACGTTCCGCATCCGCCGCCCCCGGGCGCGTCAGTCCAGCACGCGAATGCGTATGTTGCGGAAGCGGACTTCCATCGGCGGCCCGCGATGCAGTTGGAGGGCGATGACGCCCTCCCGCTCGGGCTCATCGCGGAGTTCGGCCGTCACCAACCCGTTCACCTGAAGCTGGATCAGGCCGCCCTGGCAGAAGATCTGGTATTGGTTCCAGTCCCCCGGCTTGACCACCATCTCGGCCTTGCCTTTCCAGCCGTTGACGATGACGCCCCGCGTGCCCCGCTCGTCGTAGATCGAACCCCACCAGTTGTTCTCGGCCATGTCGGCCTGTAGCCCGCGCACCGACCAGCCGGGCAACGCTTCGCTGCGGAACTGAATCCCGCTGTTGTGATTGCGGAGCTTGGCCTCGAGTTTCAGGTCGAAATTGCGGAACTTCCGGCGCGTGATGAGGAACGAGTTCGCCTCGAGCGTGACGCCTTCGGTGGAGCCTACAATCGCGCCGTCCTCGACGCGCCACAAGCGCGGATCGCCGTCCCAGCCGTCAAGGTTCTTGCCGTTGAACAACGGCTCGTAATCGCCCGCCGCGGCGCAGAGGCTTCCCAGAATCAGTAGCAACCGGCGCATCGGCGCAATTGTAGCGCAGCCGGCCGGAGCGATGGCAGCCTCTAACCCTCTTCGTCCACCGGCTGGTAGCCGAAATTTTCGAGCTTGCCCGCCAGATAGGTCTCGTAGGCGGACATGTCGAAGTGGCCGTGGCCGCTCAGGTTGAACAGGATCACCCGGCGGCGTCCCTCGCGTCTGGCCTCGAGGGCCTCGTCGACGGCGGCCTTGATGGCATGAGAAGATTCCGGAGCGGGAATGATGCCCTCGGTCCGGGCGAACTCGACGGCTGCCTCGAAGACGGCGAGTTGCGGATAGGCCCGGGCTTCAATCCAGCCGTGCCGGAGCAGGTGACTGCACAGCGGCGCCGCGCCGTGATAGCGCAGGCCGCCGGCATGGATCTTCGGCGGTACGAACTTATGGCCTAACGTGTACATCTTCAGCAAGGGCGTCAAGCCGGCGGTGTCGCCGAAATCGTAGTCGAACCGGCCGCGCGTGAGCGTCGGACACGCCTCCGGCTCAATCGCCAGCAGGCGCACGGGCGAGCCGTTCAGCTTGTCGAGCAGATACGGCAGCGCGATGCCGGCGAAATTGCTTCCGCCGCCGAAACAGCCGATGACGACATCGGGCTCTTCGCCGGCCAGCTCCAACTGCTTCTTGCACTCCAGCCCGATCACCGTCTGGTGCAGGCAGACGTGATTGAGCACGCTGCCAAGCGAATAATTCGTATCCGGATTGGTGGCGGCGTCCTCAACGGCCTCGCTGATGGCGATGCCGAGGCTGCCCGGTGAATCCGGGTCCTGCTGGAGGACCGCGCGCCCGGAGTGCGTCCGGTCGCTGGGGCTGGGGAAAATCTCACCGCCCCAGGAGTTGATCATCAACCTCCGGTAGGGCTTCTGGTGGTAGCTGACTTTCACCATGTATACGGTGCAGTCCATTTCGAAGAGCCGGGTGGCCAGCGCCAGCGCGCTGCCCCATTGCCCGGCCCCCGTTTCCGTCGCCAGACGCCGGATGCCGGCCTTCTTGTTGTAGTAGGCTTGGGCGACCGCCGTGTTCGGCTTGTGGCTGCCCGCCGGGCTGACGCCCTCGTACTTGTAATAGATGTGGGCCGGCGTGTCCAAAGCCTTCTCGAGCCGGCGCGCCCGGTAAAGTGGCGTCGGCCGCCAAAGCCGCAGAATGTCGATCACCTCGCCCGGGATGTCGATCTCCGGCTGCATCGACATCTCCTGCTCGATCAATGCCATGGGGAAGATGGGCGCCAGGTCGTCGGGCGTCACCGGCTTCTTGGTCGCCGGATGCAGCGGCGGCGCCAGCGGCTCGCGAAGCGAGGGGAGCACGTTGACCCAATGGGCAGGCATCTGGTCTTCGCCGAGAACATACTTGGTGGTTTCCGCCATGAAGACTCCTTCGGAAAAAATATGAAAAGCTTCATTCTAGAACAGAGCGGGCAGGCGGATTGTCGCGACCTGCTAAGCTTTGCTGAGCTTCAGGGCCGGAAAGTCCACCGCACCTTGACAACCAGCAGCTCGGGGTCGGGCGCCAGGAGCTCGTCGCGCGGGGAAAGCACCAGGCGCTGCCAGCCGCGATTCCACAACAGGAAAAAGTCATTGCCGGGCCGAAGCGTCCATCGCAGGCGCGTGTTCATGCCGAGGTTGTGAGGCTCCGAATCGAACTGCGGAGGCGGCCGGCATTGTGCTCGGCGGCGAGCCCCACCTGAGCCCTGCCCTGAGGAGAAGTCCAGCGGAGCTGGCCGGAAAGTTGGCTGAGACGGCCGTCGCGCGCCGGGCGCGGCTGGAGGCGGTCCGAAATCAGATGCCGGACACCGGGGCGAGGCAGGAAAACCAAAGAGTGATCGAGGGCTTCGCCGACCTCGGTCAAGGTCGTCGAGCAGTCCACCAGGTCGTTCGGATAATCGACTTTGAAGCCCCACTCGCCGCGGCTGCCTTCCGACAGAGCGGGATTGCCGTCTCCCAGGGTGAACGCCGCCCGCGCCCCGATCAGCAGGTTCTTGTCGCCTCGGAATTGCGATGTCGGCCACACGGCGTCCAAGCCGGCCAACAGATTCCGGCGGCGGCCCTCCGGATCGCCGTGTGTCAGCAACGTTCCGGCACGAAACTTCGGCGTCACGAAGCGCTCGAAGTTCACGCCCCAGGACTTCGGACCGGCGGTGAAGCCGAGCGTCCGCGCCGGAATCACGATCTCCGCCGACCAGCCGTCGGCGGTGCGAGCAGTCCGGGCGTTCCAGATGCCATCCCAATCGAACGAAGGATGTTCCGGATCGGAGATCAGCCCGTCGCTGCGCGCTCCGGCCGCGTTCACGATGAAAAACTAGCCCGTTCGCCGGTCGCCGTATGTATGGAGGACGATGCCGACCGTGTCGTCGCCCGACATCGGGCCGTCCCGCCGCAGCGTGCGGATCGAAATCGCCGCCGGGTTCGGGTCGCGGCAAAGAGTCGTGACCGGCGTGTGGCCTCCGGGTTGAGGCGACTGCTGGGTCAACGTTACGGCGGCCGCCCCCTGCCAGGCAGCTTCGGCCGGCCGCCAGTCCAGCTTCAGCGGCGCTTGCGTGCGTTCGGCGGTTGCGGTGAGATCGACCGCGGCGACGGCCCTGAAGACCACCGCAGGGAGGGCCAGCGCGCTGATCCCCGCAGCAGTCCCCGTGCCACCTCAGCATACACAACAAGCCGAGACGGTTCGCCCGGTCTCAGACAACCAGCCAGCCTAGGCCGACCCTTTTGAGGGCGTAACCGGACTCCCGGAGATAGCTGCCATAACAGGTCATCCAGTGGAAGCCTTGCATCTCGGCCGCCAGTTTCTCGCAGTCGCCCTTGATGCGGACATCGATCTGTGAACGGCAGATCGGCAAGAACGGCGCCTCCAGGATCTCGCCTTCGAATCCCATCCAGCGCTTGCCGCGGAAATCGGGGATGAGGTTGGTCACCGCCTGCCCTTTTCTCATTTCGACCTTGGGCGCCGCGCCGAAATCGGAGTCGGACTGGGTGAGGATCCGGACAGGTCCGGGCCGCTCGCCGTCCATCTTCCGCGGCGCCGTGCAATGGGCCAGCGTGATGATCCCCCGGTGCGGTTAGGTCGGGTCATTCAGGAAGACCGGCGTGCCCGAGATGAAGTAAAGCAGGACCCCGGCGGGGATGACCACGCAGTCGGACTCGCACAAGGCCAGGTGGCCGTCGTCGTTCAGCAGGCTCAGCGGGAGGCAGGCCGTCGTCCGGCTGAGGGGCATGATCGTGCCCATGCAGTGATGCCTCGTGATGGCGTCCCTCTTGGCTTCGCCCAGCAGGGCGTGAAAGACCTCGACGAGCAGGAACGCGTTGCGGACGAACTGAACGTCGGTCTCAACACGGACGCCGCGCCGGCATAGATAGCGGTCGGCCTCGCCGGCCGTCCTGGCGACCAGCTCCGGGTCGGCGCGCCGCATCCGGAGGCCGCCCGCGCGCCGCGCCCGCTCACGAGACCTTGCGCGCGCGCCACTCCAGACGGAAGTTGCCGTCGGCGCTTTCGGCGGTCAGCGTCATCTGGTCGCCGGCCACCTTCCCCTTGTAGTTCACCTTCATCTCGGTGCCCTGAAAGTTCACCACAATGCTGAAGGAGAGCTGATCACCCTCAACCTTGCCTTCCTGGATCACAGACTTGCCCATCACGGGGCTGGTAGTTTCTCCGGTGAGCTTGTCTCCGTCGACCTTGAAAACGAACGTCCGCTCGAGGGTGCCGTTGGGCCCTTCGGCGGTGGCTTTCCAAGTCCCCGCGATGTCAGCGGAAAGCGCGGGGAAGGCCATCACGGCCGCCAGCAGAACAAGTCGCTTCATTAGGATGTCCCCTTTCTTGCGCCCGAATCGGGCTCCTCTTGACTTTCGTAAATTCGGCAGGCCACGTCAAGCGCCGGCCGCCCGGATTTCAGGGGGCCAGCGCGGCGGCGCGCGTGTGCTCG
>JBBIMZ010000154.1:0-7899 GCA_037444135.1 Solibacteraceae bacterium | reverse complement strand
ACACCAACATGTCGACCGTGAAGGGCCTGTTCTGCGCCCGCGACACCTACGGCTACATCTCCCACAACTACTCATCCATAAAAAAAACCGAAGGCCGAATCGCCGCCAAGAGCGCGATCAAGTTCATCGTCGAAAACAACACCATGCCCGATCTGGACATGGCCAAGGTCGCGGCGATGAAGGCCCAGATCCTGCGGCCGCTGGAGCTGTTCGAGAAGCACAAGAACGAGACCACCGATCCGGACATCAACCCCAACTACATCAAGCCGCGGCAGTTCATGTTCCGCCTGCAAAAGATCATGGACGAGTACGCCGGCGGCATCAGCGCCCAGTTCACCACCAACGAAGCCATGCTCAACCGGGCCCTCGAGCTGCTCGGCTACCTCAAAGAGGACTCCGAGAGGCTGGCGGCGGCCAACCTGCATGAGCTGATGCGCTGTTGGGAGAACATCCACCGCATGTGGCAGGCCGAGGCGCACGTGCGCACGATGCTCTTCCGCGAAGAGACCCGCTGGCCCGGATACTACTTCCGCGCCGACAAACCCTCGATGGACGAGAAGTGGGAAGTGTTCGCCAACTGCCGGTACGATCCGAAGACCAATAGCTGGCAGATGCTGACCCGGCCGATTAAGCACATCTTCCCGACGCCGAAAGAGCACGAGCTGCTCGGCGGCTGAAGCCGCACGACCCCCAGCGGGGAGGCTGCGCCTCGAGCGGCCTCCCCGCCCTTGAGAAGGAGGCTCGATGATGGAGGAAAACCCGATCCTCTGCCGCCACTGCGGCACGGCCATGGTCCGCTGGGCCAATCCCCAACTGAGCACGTGGGGCGGTCCGTTTCAGTACGTATGCTTCAACGACCGCTGCCCGTACTTCGTGCGGGGCTGGGTCTGGATGAGCGAGCGCTTCAACGTCGCCGCCTCCTATCGCTGGCGCTACGATCCCGTGACCGGCGAATCGGGGCCCTTGCCGGTCTGGTCGCGCGAAGCGCTGCGGGAGTCCATACTTGAGGAGACGCCGGAGGAGAGCGCCCATGCCCGCTGAAAGCTCTCTCCAGGAGAAGATCCTCCGCGACTACGATCGCCTCGGGCCGGACGACCGGTTCACGTTCCGCTGCGGGCCGGACATGGAATGCTTTACCCGTTGCTGCCGCGACGTGGCGATCGTGCTGACGCCTTACGACGTGCTCCGCATGAAGAAGGCGCTCGGAATCTCCTCGGAAGAATTCCTCGAGCGCTATGCGCTGCTGCCGTTCACGCGCGAGCAGAAGATCCCGGTGGTGCTGCTGAAGATGGATCCCCAGACCCGGCGCTGCCCGTTCGTCGGCCCCAGTGGCTGCGCCATTTACGCTCACCGGCCCTGGGCCTGCCGCATGTATCCGCTGGGCGTGGCCGACCCCAAGACGCCGTCAAAGGCCGACCGGCGCTTCCACTTTCTGCTGAAGGAGGACCTCTGCCTCGGCCACGGCCGCGGCGAGAGCTATACGGTCCGCGAGTGGCTGGAGCGCGAGGGCGTCGAGGAGTACGAGATGATGGGCGCCTCCTTCCGCGATCTGATGCTGGACGAGTTCTGGGAGCGCGGCCAGGAGCTGACGCCGCAGCAGATGGAGATGTACTACATGGCCTGCTACGATCTGGACCGCTTCCGGCGCTTCGTCTTCGAAACGAAATTTCTCGAGCTGTTCGACGTCGATGAGGCGCGCGTCGAAGCTCTGCGCACGGATGATCTGGAACTGCTCGACTTCGCCATCGCGTGGCTGCGCTTCAGCCTTTTCCGCCAGAAGACGCTCCGCATCCGGCCGAGGGTGCTCGAGGCGCGGCGCGAGGCCCGGCGGGAGGCGCGGCCGTGACCGCGGACGGCAAACCGATTCTGGTGATCGGCGGCGGCATTGCCGGCATGACGGCGGCCATCGAGGCGGCCGAGGCGGGCTGCCGGGTGATTTTGGTGGAAAAAGAAGCCTCGCTCGGCGGCCGCGTGGCGCGCATGAACCTCTATTTCCCGAAGCTGTGCCCGCCGAGCTGCGGCCTGGAGATCAATTTCCGGCGCATTCGCAACAATCCGCGGATCGAAGTGCTGACGCTGGCCCGCGTCGAGCATCTGGCCGGCGGGCCCGGAGACTACGACGTGACGGTGCGGATCGCGCCGCGCTACGTCACGAGCGCCTGCACGCTGTGCGGCGACTGCGCGCGGGCGTGTCCGGCCGAGCGGAGCGATGAGTTCAACTTCGGCCTGTCGAAAACCAAGGCCGCTTACCTGCCTCACGCGATGGCGTTTCCGGCCCTCTACGTGATCGATCGCGCCGCGTGTCCTGATGGGTGCGCGGCCTGCCGCGAGGCCTGCCGCTATCAGGCCGTCGACCTGGAGCAGCGCGAGGAGGTGCGCCGCTACCGCGTCGCTGCGGTCGTCGCCGCGACCGGCTGGGCGCCCTACGACGCGGCCAGGATCGACAATCTCGGCTACGGCCGCTTCCCGAACGTGATCACCAACGTCATCATGGAGCGCCTGGCGGCGCCGAACGGCCCGACGGGCGGCAAGATTCTCCGCCCTTCCGACGGCAAGCCTCCCGCCTCGGTCGTCTTCGTGCAGTGCGCCGGCTCGCGCGACGAGAATCACCTGCCCTACTGTTCGGCCGTCTGCTGCGCCGCCTCGCTGAAGCAGGCCGCCTACGTGCGCTCGCTCTATCCGGAATCGAAGGTCGTGATCTTCTACATCGACATCCGCACGCCGGGGAGGCTCGAGGACTTCTACCGGCGGGTGGCCGCCGACGGCGGAATCGAGCTGATCAAAGGCAAAGCCGCCAAGATCGACCAGGACCCCGCCACCGGGGACCTGCTGGTGACCGCCGAGGATGTCCTCCACGGCCGCATCACGACGGTGCGCGCCGGGCTGGTGGTCCTCGCCACCGGCATCGTGCCGAACAGCGCCGGCTTGCCGCCGGGGTTCGTCCGCGATGAGTTCGGCTTCGCGATGAATTCTTCCGGCGCGGCCGGCTTGTACGCGGCCGGCTGCGTGCACCGGCCCGAGGAGGTCTCCGCCAGCGTTCAGGAGGCCACCGGCGCCGCCCTGAAAGCCTTCCAGTGTGTCGCCAGGAGCACCGGCCATGCCTGAGAAGATCGGAGTCTACATTTGCAGCGGCTGCGGCATTGGAGAGGCGCTGGATGTGGCGGGGCTCGCCAAGCTGGCCCGGGGCGAGTTCAAGGCCGCCGCCGTCGAAATCCACCCCTGCCTGTGCGGGGCCGACGGAGTGGCGCTGATCCGGAGGGATCTGGCGGCCGAACCGCCGCGCGCCGACAAGCTCGTCATCGCCGCCTGCTCGCCGCGCGCCAAGACCGACGCGTTCGCCTTCGACCGGCGCACCGTGGTCGAGCGGGTGAACCTGCGCGAGCACGTGGCCTGGTCGCAGCCGCCCGGCGAGGACGACACGCAGCGGATGGCCGAAGACTACCTGCGCATGGGAATCGTCAAAGCGCAGAAGAGCGCCGCGCCTGAGCCGGCCGCCGAAGCCGTTTCGCGCAAGATCCTGGTGGTGGGCGGCGGCATCGCGGGAATCAGTGCAGCGCTCGAGGCCGCCGGCGCCGGCTACGACGTGCTGCTCGTCGAAAAGGAGCCGCAACTGGGCGGATTCCTGGCCACGGTGAAACGGCGTTTCCCGGGCGAGCCTCCTTATACCGAACTCGCCTCCGACGGTCTGAAGGGCAAGATCGAACAAGTTCTCTACCACCCGAGGATCCGCGTCTGGACCTCCGCGAAGATCGTCAAGACCTCCGGGCAGCCCGGCCAGTTCGACGTCACGCTCGAGACTCCCTCGGGCGCCGCCGGCGACCGCGTGGGGGCCATCATCCTGGCCACGGGCTGGAAACCCTACGACGCCACGCGCCTGGCACACTTGGGCTACGGGCTCAGCCGCGACGTCGTCACCAACGTCGAGCTCGAGAGGATGGCCGCCGCCGGACCTATCCGGCGGCCCTCGGACGGCAAGCCGGTCGGCGAGGCGCTGTTCGTGCAGTGCGCCGGCTCGCGGGACCCCGACCACCTGCCCTATTGTTCGTCGGTGTGCTGTCTGGCCACGCTCAAGCAGGCCCACTACATCCGCGAGGGCAATCCGGAGGCCAAGGTCTTTATCGTCTACAAGGACCTGAGGACGCCGGGCCAGTACGAGCGCTTCTACCGCGCCGCCCAGGACGATCCGCTGACTTTTCTCACCAAGGGCGAGGTGAGCGCGGTCGTCCGGCGGGCCGACGGCAAGCTCGGCGTGACGGTGACGGGGACGCCGCTCGGCGCCGATCTGGTCGTGAACGTCGACCTGGTGGTGCTGGCGGCGGGCATGGTGCCGAACTCGGCCGACGGCCCCGCCATCCGCGAGCTCAAAGACAATCAGCTCAAAGTCCTCCAGAGCGACAGCGCCGCGCAGCGTGCTGAGGCGGCGCGGCGCGTCGAAGAACTCAAGCGCCACGAAGGCACCGAGATCCTGAACCTGGATTATCGCCAGGGGCCCGACCTTCCGGTGCTCGAGCACGGGTTTCCGGATTCGCACTTCATCTGCTTCCCGTACGAGACGCGCCGGACGGGGATCTATGCGGCCGGCGCCGTGCGCGCTCCGATGGACGGGGCCCGGGCCGAGCAGGACGCTCTGGGAGCGGCGATGAAGGCCATCCAAGCCGTCGAGATGGCGGCCCGCGGCGAGGCGGTCCATCCCCGCGCGGGGGACCTGACCTACCCCAGCTTCTTCCTCCAGCGCTGCACCCAGTGCAAGCGTTGCACCGAGGAGTGTTCCTTCGGCGCGCTGAACGAAGACGCCAAGGGGACGCCCCAGTTCAACGTGTTCCGCTGCCGGCGTTGCGGCATCTGCCTGGGCGCCTGCCCGGAACGCATCATCAACTTCCCGAACTACTCGGTGGACATGATCGCCTCGATGATCAAAGCGATCGAGGTGCCCGATGAATTCGAAGAGAAGCCGCGGATTCTGGTCTTTCTCTGCGAAAACGACGCCTACCCGGCGCTCGACATCGCCGGATGGAACCGCCGCCGCTACAGTCCCTTCGTCCGGGTCATTCCGCTGCGCTGCCTCGGTTCGCTGAACATCGTCTGGATCGCCGACGCCCTCTCGCGCGGCATCGACGGCGTCCTGCTGGTGGGCTGCAAGTTCGGGGACAACTATCAGTGCCATTTCGTCACCGGGAGCGAGCTCGCCAACCGCCGGCTGAGCAACGTCAAGGAGACGCTCGAGCGCCTGCGGCTGGAACCGGAGCGGCTCCGGCTCGAACAACTCGCCATCGACGAATACGACCGGCTCCCGGAGTTGATCGACCGGTTCGCCGCGCGCGTCGGCGAGCTCGGTCCGAATCCGTACAAGGGATTTTGAGAGGAGGCAACCGATGGCCGAAACGCTCGTGATCCAACCCGACACCGGCTTCCTCCGCGAGCTGCTCCGGTCCGGCGGAGCGGACCTGAAAAAATGCTACCAGTGCGCCACCTGTTCGGCCGTGTGCGCGCTTTCCTCCGAGCAGGCCCCGTTTCCGCGCCGCCAGATGCTCGAAGCGCAGTGGGGCCTCAAAGACCGGGTGCTGGGCGATCCGGCGATCTGGCTTTGCCACGACTGCGGCGACTGCACCGCCCACTGCCCGCGCGGGGCGCGCCCGGGCGACGTCTTCGGCGCCCTGCGCCGCGAGGCGATTCGCCATTTTGCCTGGCCGGCTTTCCTGGGCCGGTGGGTCAACGATCCCCGCGCGCTGCCGCTGCTGGTGCTGATACCCGTCCTGCTGTTCGGCTTTCTGTGGGCCTTCGGACCGGAGGCCGCTTCGACTCACCCCGGGCGGACGGAGTTCGCCAACGAGTTTCCCGTGCCGCTGCTCGAGGCCGTCTTCTTCACGATCTCCGCGGCGGTGATCGCCGGCTTTGCCGTCGGTCTGAAGCGCTCGGTGCGCGCCTGGCGCGACCGCGGCGCCGCCAGTCCCATCTGGCCGAACCTGCTGCCGGCCCTGCGCGAGATCGCCACGCACCGGCGCTTTGCCCAGTGCGGCGCCGAGCGCTGGCGCTACCGCGGGCACCTGCTCGTCATGTGGGGCTTCGTCGGGCTGGCCGCGGTCGGCACCGTCATCGGGTTGGGGCATCTGGCGGGCGCCGTGCATACGCCGCTCGCCCAATCCCATCCGCTCAAGATCTTGGCCAACGCGAGCGGCGCCGTGGTTCTTTTCGGCCTGGGGCTCGTCTGGGCGGGCCGCCTCCAGGATCCGGCCAGGCGCGCGCGGACGACCTACTTCGACTGGTACTTTCTGGTGGTGCTCGCCGGCGTCGTCCTCACCGGCGCTCTCAGCGAGCTGCTGCGCGAGCGCCAGATGGAGGCGATGTACGCCGTCTACTTCGTTCACCTGGTGCTGATCTTCATGCTGTTCGTCTCGGCGCCGTACTCGAAGCTGGCGCACCTGGCGTACCGGACGGCGGCGATGGCGGCGAGCGGCGGGAGGGCGGGCCGATGAAGCGGGGGTGCGGGGCGGAATCTTTCTGGAAATTAGTAGAAAAGGGTATTAAGATACTAGTATAGGAGATTGCGACATGGCCGTTGCGGAAAAAGTCAACACGCCCCTCCTCGACGAGCTCGAGAAGGGGCCCTGGCCGAGCTTCGTCACCGAGATCAAGAAGGCCCGCGAGTCCAGTCCCGTGGGCGATGACCTTCGCGGCCAGCTGGAGCTTTCGTACGAGGAGAAGATCGGACACTGGAAACACGGCGGCATCGTCGGCGTCCTCGGCTACGGCGGCGGCGTGATCGGCCGGTATTCGGACGTTCCCGAGAAATTCCCCAACGTCGCTCACTTCCACACGATGCGGGTGAACCAGCCGGCGGGCTGGTTCTACACGAGCGAGGCCCTCCGCACGCTGTGCGACATCTGGGAGCGGCACGGCTCGGGCCTGACCAACATGCACGGCTCGACCGGCGACATCATCTTTCTCGGCACGCGAACCGAAGAGCTGGAGCCGTGCTTTCAGGAGCTGACGGCCGCCGGCTTCGACCTGGGCGGCTCGGGCTCGTCGATGCGCACGCCGTCGGCCTGCGTCGGCCAGGCGCGCTGCGAGTGGGCCTGCTACGACACGCTCAAGCTCTGCTATGACCTGACGATGGCCTACCAAGACGAGCTGCACCGCCCGCCGTTCCCCTACAAGTTCAAGATCAAGTGCTCGGGCTGCCCGAACGACTGCGTGGCCTCGATCGCGCGCGCCGACCTGTCGATCATCGGCACCTGGAAGGACGACATCCAGCAGGACGACGCGGCGGTGGCCGAGTATGCCGCCGCCGGCCTGGACATTCAGAAGGATGTCGTCGACCGCTGCCCGACCAAGTGCATGGCTTGGGACGGCGTGCGGCTCACGATCAACAACCGCGAGTGCGTCCGCTGCATGCACTGCATCAACGTGATGCCCAAGGCGCTGCGGCCGGGCAAGGAGCGCGGCGCCGCGCTGCTGATCGGCGCCAAGGCCCCGATCGTGCAAGGCGCCCTGCTGTCGGGCGTCCTGGTGCCGTTCGTTCCCGAAGAGGAACTCGAGGAGACCGTCAAGGAGCTGATCAACCGCGTCTGGGAGTTCTGGGACGAGCACGGCATGAACCGCGAGCGGATCGGCGAGTTGATCCAGCGCGTCGGGATGGCCAACTTTCTGGACGCCATCGGGCTGGATCCGGTGCCCCAGATGGTGGCGGCGCCGCGCGACAACCCGTACATCTTCTTCCGCGCCGACGAGGAGCAGCAAGCCACGGATTGAGATCGAGGAGAGAGAACCATGTCCGCGCAACCAGCCAAGAGAATCACCGATATCGGCCCGCCGCACTACGAGAAGTTTCTGCCGCCGTTCATCTAGAAGAACTACGGCAAGTGGCTCTCCCACTATCGGATCGCGACGGGCCTCTTCGTC
>JBBIMZ010000153.1:0-7911 GCA_037444135.1 Solibacteraceae bacterium | reverse complement strand
CGGCCGAGGTCATCCTCAAAATTGCCCGGCTCGATCAGGCCCGCGGCCTCCTCGGTGAAGAAGGCGCCGGGCTTTTGTCTGGCGGCGATCTCGATACCCCGGCGCGCCGCGCGGTTCCGGTCCGCCTCCCCGGGGATGACGACGTCGAGCAGCAGCGAAGCGATTCCGGCGTTGGCGAAGTGGGCGGCGATGCGTGAACCCATCGTGCCGGCGCCGAGCACGGCCACGCGTTGGATGATCTTCATGCGTTCCTGTCCCAGTCTCGGAGTTTATCGGAAATCCGGGGCAGGCGCGCAGCGCCGGCGCCCGGCTGGCAACCCGGCCGGCGTCCCGCACGCCGCCGGCCCTCTTCGGCCCCTTGGCCAGTCGTGGCGGCCCACGCTCCTGCTACGCTGAAATGACGCCGGGCGGCCTGCGGCAGCCGGGCGATATGGCGATGGCAAAGGGCCCGAGCAGCGTGTCCCGGTCGGTAAGGATCTGCCTGCTGGCGAGCCTGTGCGCGGCGCTGTCGGCGCAGCGGCCTCCCGCCGGCGCGGCGCCGGGCGGCCGCGAGCAGCCGGAGGAACGCCAGGAGGCGACCAAGCGGGTCGAATTGAACCTGCTCGGCCGGACCGATGCGGCGGCCGGCGAGAGCCGGCGCAACGAGAACGTCCAGTTCAACCTGGTGGACAACAACGCGCTCAAAGAGCTCAACGTCCGACTCGGCGCCGTCGCCACCATCATCGAGGAGTTCCGGCCTGAGAGCGGCTACTTCGGCGCCGAATTCGGCAATCCCCCGTCGGCCGTGCTGCATGCGGCGCCGTCGCGCCGGATCGGCATGCACGGCAGCCTTTGGTACGGGCATCTCAACAGCGTCTTCAGCGCGCGCTCGTTTTTCCAGGTCGGCGACGTCAAGCCCGCGCGGGAGAACCGCTACGGTTTTTCGCTGGACGCGCCGGCCTGGCGTGGGGCTCGCTGGACGCTGGACGCCGCGCAGGAAAAACTCCGGGGAAGCGTCAACGGCAATGTGCTCGTGCCGCGTCCGGATGAGCGCACGCCGCTCACGCCGGACCCGGCCAGGCGGGCCCTCGTCGCGCGCTTTCTGGCGGCGTACCCGGCCGAATTGCCCAACCGCACCGATATCAACCCGCGAGCGCTGAACACCAACTCGCCTCAGGCGATCGACAATCTGGATGGCGGCGCGCGCCTCGATCAGAGGCTGGGCGCGCGCGACCGGCTCGTCGTCGACTACCGGCATCTGGCGCAGAGCGTCGACGCCTTCCAGTTCGTCGCCGGCCAGAACCCCGACACTGACACCAAGTCCCACCGGGCGCGCCTGACCTGGAACCGCGCCTGGAGCGCCGCCGTGGTCTCGGACCTGTCGGTCGGCTTCGACCGGCTCGGCTCGCTGCTGGTGCCGGAGGAGAACGCCGTCGGGCCCATGGTGGCCGTCACCGGCTTGACCACGCTCGGACCGGCGGGCGAGATCCCCATCGATCGGGCCCAGAATCAATACCGCGCTGGGGGCCGGATCCGCCGGTCCGGCGGAGCCCACAGCTGGACGGCGGGCTTCGACCTGACGCGCCGCCAGATCAACGGCGAGGAAACCGACGCGCATCGCGGCTACTTCTCCTTCTCCAACGACTTCGGCCGCAGCGGGATCGACAACCTCCGGTGGGGCACGCCGAGCCAGCACATCGTTTCGATCGGCAACGTGCACCGCGGCTACCGGCAGTGGCGCGCCAAGCTCTACGCCGGTGACCAGTGGCGGGCGCGCCCGCACCTGGATCTGCGCCTCGGCCTGCGCTACGAGCCGGTCACGCGGCCCGTCGAGGTGAACGGGATCGACCGCGTCGCCTACGACTCGGACGTCAACAACCTGGCGCCGCAGTTCGGCTTCGCCTACCGGGCCTCGGAGCGCTGGGGAGTCCTGCGCGGCGCCTATGGCGTGCACTACGGAGACATCTTCCCGGTCACGTTCGGCCAGATTCGCTTCAGCCCGCCCGGCAGCGTCAAATACGCAGTGCCCGCTCCGGATCTGGTGAACCCGCTGTCGGCGGCGGGCAACGTACTCGGCAATCTCTACCTGCTCGACCCGGAACTGGCGCTGCCTTACTCGCACCAGTACAACTTCAGCTGGGAGCCGGGCTGGTTCGGCTCCTGGAAGCTGCAACTCGGCTACGCCGGCAGTCGCTCGCACAAGCTGCTGATCATGTGGTACCTGAACCGGGCGCATCCGGTGGAGGGGATCCCGCAAACGACCGCGACGATCAACCAGCGCCGGAGCATCCCGAATCTGGCCGAGATCCGCTGGGTGCTCAACGGCTCCCGCGGCTACTACGACGCGGCGCGCGTCTCGCTGATCGTCCCCCGCTGGAAAGGCCTCACCGTCGACGCCGCCTACTGGTTCAGCAAGGCGCTCGACCTCGGCGCCGATTACACGAACACCGCCGCCGGGGCCGATTCGCGGCTCTCGCGCAGCCAGTGGGAATTCGAGACGCACCGCGACCGGAAAGCCCTGAGCGCTTTCGACCAGCCGCACGCCTTCTTGCTGCGTGCCTCCTACGAGCGGGCCGGCCCGCGGGGCGCAAGCCGCCTCGCCCGGCTGGTCAGGGGTTGGGCCGTCACGGCGGCGGTGCTGCTGAAGAAGGGGACGCCGTTCACCGTCACCACGCCCGACGGACCCGGCTTCGGCAACGTGGACGGCAACGGCGGCGACCGGCCGAACCTGCTCGATCCGTCGATCCTCGGGCGCACGATCGGCCATCCGGACACCTCCGTGCGCCTGCTGCCGGCTTCCGCCTTCTCCTTCATGGCCCCGACGGACCGGGGCGGCAATCTCGGCGTCAACACTTTTCGCAAGGGCGGCATCCGGAACGTCAATGCGTCGCTGGCGCGCACCTGGAGCATGAACTCCCATTGGCGGCTGACGCTCCGCGGCGAATCCATCAACCTGCTGAATACCCCGCAGTTCGCCGAGCCCGGCAGCCAGCTCGGGACGCCCGAGTTCGCCCACATCACCAACACGCTCAACGACGGGCGGACCTTCCGGTTCCTCGTCCAGTTCGGCTGGTAGCCGCCCGCCGGCGCCGGTTGTGCCCGCCAAGGTCGGCCCGGTATCCTGGAAGCTTCTCGCGGCGGAGTTCAACGACGGTATGGTGGCGTTTGGCTTTCTCGACTGGCTGTGGGTGGGCGTCTACCTGTTCATCATGGTCGGCGCCGGCGTCCTGTTCTACCGGCTGGGCCGCCGCGGCGAGTCCGACTTCTTCCTGGCCGGCCGCGGCCTGCCCTGGTGGCTGCCGGCCGCTTCGGTTTACGCCACGCATACGGCCACCGACACGCCGATGTGGGTCAGCGGCGTCATCTACCGCCACGGTCTGGCCGGACTCTGGTATTCGTTTTTCGCCGCCTGGTGCGCCATCAGCGCCTTTGTGTCGACGCGCATCTTCCGGCGCTCGCTCGCCTACACCCAGGCGGAGTGGAACACCGTGCGCTTCAGCGGGCTGGGCGCCGAACTGCTGCGCGGCTGGATGTCGGGCTGGCAAGTCTTCATGTCGATGTTCATCCTGGGCTGGGTCGGCATCGCCATGGGCAAGGTCTGCCAGTACGTCTTCGGCTGGCCGCTGTGGGCCGGCCTCGTGCTGTTCTCCTCGATCTGCGCCGTCTACGTCATGGCCGCCGGCTACTGGGGAGTCATCATGGCCGACTTTCTCCAGGGCGTGATCGCCTTCGCCGTGATCCTGCTGGTGTCGCTCTGGGGAGTGGTGGCGGCCGGCGGCCCCTCGGCCATCGTCTCCCGCCTCGCCGCCATGGGCGAGGACGGGCGGCTCAATCCGTTCGCCTTCTCCGGCTGGTTCACCGGCGATTTCCCGATCGCCTGGTTCGCCACCATGCTTTTCATCGCGCTCGTCGGCGGCTTCGGCATGGGCACGTCGATCGACTGGTACGTCGAGGCCCAGCGCATCCAGAGCGCGCGCACCGTCCGCGACGCCAGCTACTCGATCTGGTGGGGCACCGCGCTCGTGCTGACGCGCAACAGCGTCTGGGCGGTGGCAATCCTCGGTTTCTACGTGCTCTACCCCAATATCCGGCACACGGCCGAATACGAAATGGCCTGGTTCCGCATCGGCTTCGATTTTCTGCCCGCAGGCATGGTCGGCTTCTTCTTCGCCGGCATCATCGCCATCCATCTGTCGACGATCTCGGCCATCCTGAACCTGGGCGCGATGTACTTGACGCGTGATCTGTATCTGCATTACTGGAAGCAGACCGCCTCCGAGCGGGAGCTCGTCTGGGTCGGCCGCATCGCCACCGTCCTGCTGCTGGTCGGCTCCTTCTTCTACGGGCTCATGATGGAGGAGATCACTTCGTGGCTGATCTTCGCTCTGTGGATTATGGCGGCGGGCGTCTGGCTGCCGAACATCCTGCAAGTGGTCTGGTGGCGCTTCAACGCCTGGGGCTATTTGGCCTCCTGGATCGCCAACCTCGGCCTGAGCTGGCTGGTCGTGTGGGTGCTGCCGTCGTTCGGCGTGTTGCCGGAACTGCCCGACTACCAGCAGTTCTGGGTCCTGATGGTGCTCGGCGCGTTGATCTACTTGCCGGTCACGCTGCTGACCAAACCCGACGACATGGACCACCTGATCCGCTACTACGTCATGTCGCGGCCGATCGGCTGGTGGGGGCCGGTGCGCCGCGAGGCCGAGCGGCGCGGCCTGCTGCGCCCCGTTCCGGCAGCCTGAATGGAGTGACCAAGAGATGACCTGGATCCGGCGTGAATGGACACCGGCCGATGCCGACGAATGGACCAAGGAGGACTGGTACGCGATCGTGGTCTCGCCGCTCGCCTACATCCTGCTGATGCTGGGCGTGGCGCTGAGTCTGCTGCTGCTCCCGGTCGGCTTCCTCGTGCTGGGACTCGGCATCCTGACCACGCTCCTAATGCACTGGATTATCGACCCGAAACTCAAAGTGGTTTCCGGCGAGTACGAAAAGAAGCAGCGCGAGTATCTGGAGGCGCTCGAACGCGCTGCGCGCTGGAAGGAGGATCGCGGTGAATAAAGGCTTTTACATGGTGGTCGGTATGTCGATCGCCTATTTGGCTTCCTTTCTCGGCCTGATCCTGGCCTGGTACTCGTATCGCCGCCACCAGAAGGAGAAACGGCGATGATCGCCTTGCTGCTCCAGCAGCCACAGCGGATCGGCGGGCCGCTCTGGGGCGTCATCGTGCCCGCCGTCATCCTTCTCGCAGCCCTGTGGGTTACCTGGGCGCTGTACAAACACTTTTCCGACTGATTTATGCCGAACGGAGAGAGACTCTTCGGGGGAGCGCGCGGCTGGCTCCAGCCGCTCGTTCACCTCACCAATAACACCATCAGCTTCATTGGCGTTTTCTTAATCACCACCGCCGGCGTGGCCTGGCTGTTCGTCCTCCCGGTCGAAATCCGCGAAGGCGCCAGCCACCCCTATCTCGGCATCTTTTTCTTCGTCATCCTGCCGCTGACTTTCTTCCTCGGGCTGGGCCTGGTTCCCCTCGGCGTCTGGCTGCGCCTGCGCGGCGAACGGCGCCGGCACGTGCTGCCCGCCGTCTTCCCTCCGTTGAACCTCAGGAACCCCGACTTCCGCCGCTTGGTGAAATTCGTCAGCGTGGCGACCGTCTTCAACGTCATCATCGGCGGCTACTACACGCACGCCACAGTCAGTTACATGGACTCGAGCGGCTTCTGCGGCGCCACCTGCCATACGATGACGCCCGAATACACGGCCTACAAAGAATCGCCGCACGTGAACGTGCCATGCGTCGATTGCCATGTGGGCTCCGGCGCCCGGGCGCACTTGGAGAGCAAATGGCGCGGCGCAGGCCAGCTCATGGCGCTGTTGTTCAACAACTACGAGCGCCCGATTCCCACGCCCGTTCAGACGCTCCGGCCGGCGCGCGAAACCTGCGAGCAGTGCCACTGGCCTCAAAAGTTCGGCGGCTACCGGTTGCGTGTCTGGGACAAGTTCGCCGAGGACGAGCAGAACTCGCCGTCGAAGACCGTGCTGGTGATGCGCATCGGCGGCGGCTCGATGACCACCGGCATCCACGGGTTTCACGTGGCGCCGGGCGTGGTGATCGAATACGCTGCCGACGCCAAGCGCCAGGAGATTCCCTGGGTTCGCTACACGGACGCGCAGGGCAACGCCACCGAATATTCCGTTCCGGAGTGGACCGGTGAGAGCGATGGCAAGTACCAGAAACGCGTCATGGACTGCCTGGACTGCCACACCCGGCCCTCGCACCAGTTTCAGCTCCCCGAGCGCGCCCTCGACGGCGCTCTGGCGCTGGGCCGCGTCGATCCGTCCCTGCCATGGGTGAAAAGGAAGGGCCTCGAGATCCTCAAGAAGCCGTACGCCAGCTCGGCCGAGGCCGACCAGCAGATCCCGGCCGCCCTCATCGACTACTATCGCAAGGAGTTCCCCGCCGTTTACGAGACCAGGCGCGAGGCTGTCGAAAAATCCGCCCAGGGGCTGCTGGCCGTCTACCGGCGCAACGTCTTCCCCGAAATGAAAGTCGACTGGGGCACCTACCCCGACTACATCGGTCACACCGACTTCATCGGCTGCTTCCGCTGCCACGACGACCTGCACACTAGCAAGTCCGGCAAGACGATCAGCCAGGATTGCAGCGCCTGTCACGAGCTGCTCGCCGTCGAGGAGTCGAATCCGGAAATTTTGAGCAGGCTCGGCATTCACCCGTAGCGGAGTCCACTGGCGTGGCGACGTCGGCGGCGCAGCCTCTGTCGAAGACGCTGACGTGACATATCCAGGTACATTCTGACCCATCACCCCTTGCCGTTGTTCTACTTCCACAGAGGTCTTGTGGGGTGGCAGCTTGGATTAACACCGCCACCCCCTTTTCCCGAAACTGCCGCCAGGTCCTGGAACCGAACACTCTGAGCCTGGGTGGGTCACCATGTGCCTGGATAGGAAAAGGTCAGGCGACTCGAACCTTGACCGGGGCCGGTCCAGGTGGTAGGATCACGAGATAAGGGGAGGGGCTCATGGCCGTCACTTGTGCCGTGGATCTTGACACGCAGCTTCTGCGTTCGGAGATCTCGAAGGTTTATTCCCGAGTTGCCGCCGAACCGGACGGGCAGTTCCACTTCCACCGCGGACCCGTCTACGCGGCGGAATTCTTAGGTTACGATCCGGCCGAGCTGGCCGCCTTGCCGCCCGAGTGCACTGCTTCGTTCGCCGGCATCGGCAATCCGCACGCGATCGCGCCGATTCATCCGGGCGAATGCGTGCTGGACATCGGCTGCGGCGCAGGCATGGATCTTCTGCTGGCGGCGCGCAGAGTCGGACCGGCCGGCCGCGCCATCGGCGTCGATATGACCCCTGCGATGCGCGAGCTGGCGCTGGCCTGCGCCGCGCGCGCCGGCCTGGCCAACGTCGAGGTCCGGCTCGCCGACGCCACCGCCCTTCCCCTGCCGGATGCCTCCGCCGACGTCGTGATCTCCAACGGCGTGCTCAACCTGGTGCCGGAAAAAGAGAAGGTGTTTGCCGAAATCGTTCGCGTGTTGCGTCCGGGCGGACGGCTTCAACTGGCCGACATCGTCCTGGAGGCCGAACTCGGCGAGGACGTGCGCCGCAACATAGAACTCTGGACCGGTTGAATCGCCGGCGCTCTGCCGGAGGCAGAGCTCGTGGCCGTCCTCGAGGGGCGGGGCTTCGAGGGGGTTCGCGTAACGGACCGGTTCGACTGTTTCCGCGCCACCCCCAAAGAGAGAACGGCGAGGAGATACGGCGTCCGCGGCGCCAACGTCTTCGCCAGGAAACCAGCCGGACCTCGGTGAGCGGACTCAGAACAGTGGCTGGGGGGCAGGGATTCGAACCCCGATAAGCAGATCCAGAGTCTGCAGTCTTACCATTAGACGACCCCCCAGGACCGTC
>JBBIMZ010000152.1:0-7957 GCA_037444135.1 Solibacteraceae bacterium | reverse complement strand
GTGAACAGAGCGGCACAGAGCCAGATGATCCGCATCAGCGTCAGATCGACGCCGAGGTAGTCGGCAAAGCCCGCGCAGACGCCGGCGATCTTCTTCTTGTGGATGGGGCGGACGAGTCGCCTTGGGGAAGGCGGAGCCGGGGGCGCCCCGACGCCGGTGCTCCTCCCGCACTGGGAGCAGAAGCGGTCATCCTCCTTCAGCGCGTTCCCGCAACTGGTGCAGTACATGCTCGCTCTCCTTCTCTGCTCTATTACGGCAGGTGCGGGGAAATGTTCCCCGTTTCAGCGCCGGATTGCGAGCTCGTCGCCGACTTCGGTTCCGGTGCGCCGGACCGTACCCGCAGGCAGCTCGAGGACCGAATAGGCGCGCAGGCACACGGCGATGCGCCACGGCGGCAGATTTTCGCGGATCTTGAGGACGCGTTGTGCGCGGCTCAGAAACACGACGTCGATGGCGAACTTCATGCCGAAGGTGTGGACCGCCTCGCAGGGCACGATCCAGAGCCCTTCCCCCTCTTCCATCCGGCTGCGGCCGAGCAGGCCGGTGCGGCGCTCGCGGCTCGTCGCGGCCGGCGCGGCCTTGTCCGCCAGCATCGTCGCCCGCGTGAGGTTGCGAACGACCTCGGTCACTGATCGGCGCCTTCGGCGGCCGGCGTTACCAGCGGCGAAGGCTCGACGTGAACCAGCACGTCGGCCACCCACGGAAGCTGCTCCCGGATGCGGAACCGCACATCAGTGGCGATCTGATGCGATTCCCACACCGTGATCCTCGGATCCACCTCCAGGTGGAGGTCGACGTGGTACCGCAGGCCGGTCTTCCGTGCGAAACACTTCTCGACGCCGTGGACGCCGGGGACGGCGAGGGCTGCGGCGCGAATCTCGACCAGCAGGCCCGGTTCGGGCATCGTGTCCATGAGGTGCAGCGAGGTGTCGCGCATCACCCTGAGGCCGGTGAAGATGACCACCAGCCCGACGGCAAAACCGCCGAAATGATCCGCCGCCAGGAAGCGGGAAGGATCGTAGAGCGTCAGGCCGAGCGCCACCAGCGCGGCCAGCGCCGAAAGAATATCGACCGCGTCGTTCCAGGCGTCGGCCACCAGCGACTCGCTGCCGATCCGCCTGCCGGTGCGGAACTTGATGGTTGACATGACGCTGCGCAGGACGATGGCGGCCACCAGCGACCAGAGGGCGTAAGCGCCCGGGGGCGGATGGACATCGGTCAGCCGCTGGAGCGAGTGGTAACAGATGCCGGCCCCGGCGGCCGCCAGCACCCCGCCCACGGCGAGCCCGGCGAGCAACTCGAACCGCCCGTGGCCGTAAGGATGGTTCACGTCCGGAGGCTTGGCGGCCACCAGCATTCCCGTAAGCACCACCGCCGAAGCCAGCACGTCGCCGAGAAACTCTACTCCGGCGGCCAGCACCGAGCTCGATCCGGCCATCAGCCCTACGATGATGTTAGCCGCCGCCAGCAACGCACTCACCACGACGCCGGCGGCTGCCACCCTCCGTCCGGTCCGGTAGTCGCGCGCTTCAGAAGGCAAGCAGCCGCTCCAGGGCTTTTCGCAGGCGGACTCGCGCCGAGTAGATGTTCCGCTCGAGCGTGACCGCGAAGGGCACGGGAATGTCTTCTCCGGCGACCCGCACGACCGGGGCGTCGAGGAAAGCGAAGCACTCCTCGGCGGCGCCGGCAGCGATCTCGGCTCCGAAACCGGCCGTCCGCGGCGCTTCGTGAAGCACCAGCAGGCGGCTGGTCCGCTTCACCGAGGCGAACACCGCCTCGCGGTCCCAGGGAACCAGCGTCCGCAAGTCGATCACCTCGATCGAGCGGCCGCGCCCAGCCTGATATTCGGCCTCTTCGAGCGCCCACACGACGCCGATGCCCCAGGTGACGATCGTGGCGTCCTCGCCGGGCCGGGCCACGCGGGCCCGCCCCAGCGGCACGTGAAAGAATCCGTCCGTCACCGGACCCTTGAGCGCCCGGTACAAGTACTTGTGCTCGAAAAACAGGACGGGGTTGGGATCGTCGATCGCGGCCAGAAGAAGACCTTTGGCGTCCTGGGGCGTGGCGGGCACGACGACCTTGAGGCCCGGCACGTGGCAGAACCAAGCCTCCATCGACTGCGAATGGAACGGGCCCGCGCCGACATGGCCGCCGAACGGCGCCCGGATGGTGACGTTGACGGGAGCGCCCCACCGGTAGTGCGTCGTCGCCAGGTTGTTGACCACCTGGTTGAAGCCGCAACTGATGAAGTCGGCGTACTGCATTTCGACGACCGGCTTGAAGCCTTCGAGGGCCAGCCCCAGCGCCGCGCCGATGGTGCCGCTTTCGATGATCGGCGTGTTGCGCACGCGCTCCGGGCCGAATTCCTCGAGGAAGCCCTCGGTCACCTTGAAGACGCCGCCGTACTCGGCGATGTCCTGGCCCATCAGCACCACGCGGCGGTCGCGCCGCATCGCCTGGCGCAGCGCGTCGCTGACGGCGTCGACGAAGCGGCGCTCGGATTCCGTTCCGGCCGGCGGCGCCGGCGGCGGACCGGGCGCGTACACCGCGGCGCGTTCCCGCTCCGGCGTGCTCTCCGGCTGGGGCTGCGCCAGCGCCCACTCGGCGGCCTCTTCGACGGCCGCGGCCAGCTCATGGCGAACGCCGGCGATTTCCGCCTCGGTCGAGACACCCTCCTCGAGCAAGCGCCGCGTGAACCGGTCCACCGGATCGCGCGCCTTCCAGAACGCGAGCAGCTCGGCCGGCACGTACTTGGTTCCCGAAGCCTCTTCGTGACCGCGCATGCGAAACGTCTTGGCTTCCACCAGCGCCGGACCCTCGCCGCGGCGGGCGCGGGCGGCCGCGCGGCCGATCGTCTCCACCACCGCCACGACGTCGTTGCCGTCGACGATCTCGCCCGGCATGCCGTAGCCGGCCGCCGCTTCAGCGATGTCCTCGATCGGGATCGCCTGGCGGGCGGGCGTCGACAGCGCGTAGCCGTTGTTCTCGACCAGAAAAATCACCGGCAGCTTCCACACGGAAGCCAGATTCAGCGCTTCGTGAAAATCCCCTTCGCGCGTGGCGCCCTCGCCGGCAAAGGCCGCGACGACGAAGTCTTCCCCCTTGAGCCGCGCCGCCAGGCCCAAACCGCAGGCCACCGGCAGCATCGCCGCCATGTGCGAGATCATGCCGATGATGCGTTTGCCGGGCAGGCCGAAATGGAAGGTCCGGTCACGCCCGCCGGTGAAGCCGCCCGCTTTGCCCATGAGCTGGCAGAACAAGGGCTTGAGCTCGACCCCGCGCGTCGTCCACACGCCCAGGTTCCGGTGGGTGGGAAGAATGTAGTCGCGCGGCTCCAGCGCGAACGCGCAGCCGACGGCGATCGCCTCCTGGCCCCAGCCGCTGAACCACTTCGCCAGCCGCCCTTGGCGGATAAGCCGCAGCATCTTCTCCTCGATCAGGCGCGGCAAGAGCAGGGCGCGGTAGAGGGCCTCGAGATCCAGGCCGGCGGTGGCGGCAACCATGGGGCGGCGTCACCCAACATGATACGCATTCGCGGCGCGGGAGTATACTTGCTGGCGAACGATGATCACCAGAGTTTCGGTCCTGCTGTTGTTGTCTCTGGCCGGCCGGGCGCAGCCGCTCTCCGGCACCGCGCCGCTCGAGTTCGACGGCGAGCTCGACGTGCGGCTGATGGACGGCGCGCACGCCTTCGTCGAGCGCCGGATTGAGGCCTCCCGGGCGGAGCGCGCCCGCTTCTGGCGCCGCGATTTCCGCAGCCGCGCCGCCTACGAGGCTTCGATCGAAGTGAACCGGCAGCGCCTGCGCAAGATCATCGGCGCCGTGGACGCGCGCCTGGCTCCGGCGATGGAGCGCTTCGGCGACGACGACAATCCGGCGCTGGTGGCCGAAACCGAGAACTGGCGCGCGTTCCAGGTGCGCTGGCCCGTGCTCGAAGGCGTCACCGGCGAGGGGCTGCTCGTCGAGCCCAAGACGCCGCCGCGCGCCTACGCCGTCCTGTTGCCGGATGCGGACCAGACGCCGGAGGAAATGCTTCCGTTGGCGGGGCGCCTGGCCGGCGGCGGTTGCGCGGTCGTCTTGCCGGTGCTGATCGACCGCAGTAGCCGCTGGGCGGGCAATCCCGCCATCCGCATGACCGACCAGACGCACCGCGAATGGATCTACCGGCAGGCTTTTCACATGGGCCGCCACATCATCGGCTACGAGGTTCAGAAAGTTCTGGCGGCGGTCGATTGGTTTCGGGCGCGTTCGGCCACGGCGAAGATCGGCGTCGGCGGCTGGGGCGAAGGCGGCCTGATCGCCTTTTACGCCGGCGCGCTCGACGCGCGAATCGACAGCGTGCTCGTCAGCGGCTATTTCGGCCCCCGCGAGCGCGTCTGGTCCGAACCGATCTATCGCAACGTCTGGGGTCTGCTCCGCGAGTTCGGCGACGCCGAGATCGCGACGCTGATCGCGCCGCGCTCGCTCATCGTCGAATACGCCCGGGCGCCGAAGGTGACGGGGCACAAGGGTGACATCACCACGCCGGCGCCGGCGGCAGTCGAGGAGGAATTCGAGCGCATCGGCTCGCTGCTCCCGGCGGGTTTCGGCGACAACCGGCTCGTCCGGGCCGTGGCGCCGTGGTCGCCGCCCGCGCTCGAGGCGTTCGGCGCCTCGCTGGACCTCGGCGCCCTCGGCCCGGCGCAGGACTCTCAAGACCGCCGCCGGGCGTTCGACGCCGCGGCCCGCCAGCGGCGCCAGCTCAAAGAGCTCGAAAACCACGTTCAGGGCCTGGTGCGCGCCTCCGAGCATGTACGCAACCGCTTCTTCCTCTACAACGTCATGCCGGAGTTCGCCGACACGACCTGGTCGACCCGGCTCCGCCATCCCACAGTTGCGCCGGATCGCTTCGTCGAGGCGGCCCGCTGGTACCGCAACTATCTGTGGGAGGAAGTCCTCGGGCGGTTCGACGAGCCGCTCGCCGAGCCCAATCCGCGCACCCGGAAGATCTACGACAACCCGCGCTGGACCGGCTACGACGTCGTGCTCGACGTCTGGCCGGAGCTGATCGCCTGGGGCGTGCTGCTCGTGCCCAAAGACCTGCGCGAAGGCGAGCGCCGCCCGGTCGTCGTTTGCCAGCACGGCCGCCGGGGCCTGCCCAAAGACGTGATCGAAGGCGACAACCCGGCTTATAACAACTTCGCCGCACGCCTCGCCGACCGCGGCTTCGTCGTTTTTGCGCCGCACAACCTCTACCGCGGCGAGGACCGCTACCGGTGGCTGGATCGCAAGGCCAACACAGTCAAGGCGTCGATGTTCTCCATCATCATCAGCCAGCACCAGCAGATCCTGCGCTGGCTGAAGACGCTGCCGTTCGTCGACGGCGGGCGCATCGGATTCTACGGCCTGAGCTACGGCGGAGAAACGGCCGTGCGCGTGCCCACGATCCTGGAGGACTACGCCCTCTCGATCTGTTCGGGCGATTTCAACAACTGGACGCGCAAGATCGCCGCCACCGACCAGCCCTTCAGCTTCATGTTCACCATCGAATGGGAGATGCCCTATTTCGACATGGGCAACACGTTCGACTACGCCGAGCTGGCATATCTGATGACGCCGCGGCCGTTCATGGTCGAGCGCGGCCGCCACGACCGCGTCGGGCGCGACGAGTGGGTGGCGCACGAATACGCCAAACTGGCCTGGCTCTATGCGCAGTTCGGCCTCGAGGACCGGACCGAGATCGAGTATTTCAACGGCGGCCACACCATCAACGGCGAGGGCACGTTCCGGTTCCTGCACCGGCACTTGCAGTGGCCGGAACCTCAGCGCGAGCCGGTTCGCAGGTGAGAGTAGGCGCCGGCGGTCTCCAGGCGCGGGTCTTCGATGGCGCCGCCGATCGTGAAGTGGTACAGGCTCTGCCAGGAACGACCGGCGATGCCCAGCAGTTCATGACAGGCGTCGTCGAAATAACAGCCGATGCCCGTGCCGCGCACGCCGGCGGCTTCAGCTTCAAGGTACAGCACCTGGCCGATCAGGCCGGCCTCCCAGTGCATCCGGGGATACATGGCCGGGCCGTAGCGCTCGAGCGAGTGCTCGAAAGCGGCCAGCATGGCGGCGGCGAAGACCCCGTCGGAGGCGATCTCCTGGTGACAGCTCAGCATGCGGGCCGCGCCCCGCATGTCGCTTTCTTCCAGCACGTGCAGATTCAACTCCTCGGGACAAGCCTCGGGCCGCCGCCAGAGAAATTTCCGCCGCAGCGCGCGACGGAGGCTCGCTTCGTGCGACGGGTGGCGGACCAGCAGGTAGAGCCCGGGCGGAAGGCCCGTGATGCGATGAACGAACAGGACCAGCGAGACGGTAGGCTCCCAGGGAAGCGCCTCGAACGGCACGGGCGTGGTTTCGGGCAGCAGGCGCCCCAGGATTCGGAAGAAGGTCTCGCGGTCCAGGCGTGTCAGCCCGTCCATGGCCACGGCGCTCCGCCGCTGCCGGATCAGGCGCCACGCCGGGAGCCCCCGCGGGGACGGAACGGTCCGCGGCGGCCGGCAGGGACGCTCCGGCCAGTTCAGGCCGGGACTTTCGGTCGCCGCGGCGATCTCGTCGATCACCGGCCACGGGTGGTGCGACCGGCTGAGGCGGTTCGGCGTCCCGCGCCAAGCCGAGCCGCACTCGGCCAGCCGGGCCAGCGCCGTCGCCTCCGGGTGAGGCCCGGCGGAGAGCTCCAGGAGACACCCCGGCGCTTCAGCCTCGACGCCCTTCTGGCGGTCGAGGCCGAGCAGGCGGCTCAGCTCCCGCGCAGGAACGGCATCCTGGAGGCGGGCGCCCCAGCCGAGCCCGGCGGCGGCGATCGCCACCGCGGCAATCGCGTGGCCCATGTCCAGCTCCGAATAGCGAAAGGCGCGCTCGCCGTATTTCCAGGCTTCGCGCCAGTGGATCGAAGTCAGCGCGATGAGCGGTGTCTCCGGCGGCGTAGCGGCGTCCAGGTCCCGCAGCCGCTCCAGGCCGTGTTCGTAGGGCGCATAGTGCCAGACGGCCGCCGGCGCGTCGATCCCTGGAATGGGCCCGCAGACCAGGTAGCCCTCGGTCGGGTGGAGGTTGCCGCTCGAGGGATTCACGCGGAGCGGCCAGCGATCGAGCACCCGCCCGCCGGCGCCGCGGAGCTGTTTCCAGGCCGACAGCGCCAGACTGTAGTAGAACAACCGGCTGGTGAAACCGGCATCCAGAAACCGGGGCGCCGGCAGCGCACCGGCGAGCAGCGTGTCGTAGTCCGGCCCGGGCTCCTCGGGCGGGATCTCCAGGCGCGTCAGCGGCGCGCCGTCGTAGCGCCGGAAGGCGTCCGGCTGGTTGGCCCAGTCCAGATAGCCGAGCGAGCGGGCGTAGCGGTTCAGGTGATGCTTAGTGCGCTCGTGGTAAGCGCGGACCGCTACAGCAGGGTCCGCGGCGCGCAGGGCCGTCACGGCTCGATCCGCGTCCCGAGCACCTCGAGGAACTTCTTCAACCAGGCCGGATGGGCCGGCCAGGCCGGCGCCGTCACGAGCGCTCCGTCGGCGAAGGCTTGGTCCATGGGGATCTCGACATACTTGCCGCCCGCCCGCACCACGTCGGGCGAAACCGCCGGATAGCAGCTGCACGCGCGGCCTTCCAGCACTCCGGCCGCCGCCAGCACCTGCGCTCCGTGGCAGATGGCCGCGATCGGCTTGCCCGCCCCTGCGAAATGCCGCACGATCTCGAGCACGCGCGGATTCAGCCGGATATATTCGGGCGCCCGGCCGCCGGGGATCACCAGCGCGTCGTAGCCGCCCGGCGCGATCTCATCGAAGGTGGCGTTGAGCGTGAAATGGTGACCGCGCTTTTCGCTGTAGGTCTGATCGCCTTCGAAATCATGGATGGCCGTCCGCACGGTCTCGCCGGCCTTCGTGTCCGCGCAGACCGCATCGACCCTCTGACCGACCGCCAGCCGGGTCTGGAACGGCACCATCAC
>JBBIMZ010000151.1:0-7985 GCA_037444135.1 Solibacteraceae bacterium | reverse complement strand
CCCCGGCGGGCAAGCTGTCGAAAAAGCAAGCGCGAGCCGCGGCGGTGGCTGCGGTCGCTGTCGCGGCGATCCTGTGGAGCCTCCGGGACCGCTTCTCACTCCCCGGCGCCGCCCAGGCGAGCGGGGAGGCTTTCTACGTGTACCTTGACGCCGGGGCGGCCGAAAATCACTTCCACCCGACCGGTTACATGGGCGACTGCGGGGATCTCGAGGTCGACGAGGCCTGGCGCGATCAGCCACATCGCGGTCCCACCTGTCTACGCGTGACCTTCACCCCCAAGGGCCTGGGGCCGAACGCCTGTCCGTATCCGGCGCCGTGCCGCTGGGCGGGCCTCTATTGGCAGCACCCACCGGGCAATTGGGGCAAGCAGATTCAGTGGAAAAACAGTGGCTTCAACTTGTCCGGCTATACCCGGCTGCGCTTCTGGGCGCGCGCCGACCGTGCGACCACGGTGGAGTTCAAGACCGGCGGGATCGCTGAAGCGTACGGGGACAGCCTCCGTCCGGCCCGCAGCGCTCTGGCCCGGATCGAGACCGCATGGCGCGAGTTCGAGATCGACCTGACCGGGGCTGATCGGAGCCACATCATCGGGGGCTTCTGCCTGGTAACGAACTGGGTGGCCAATCCGCAGCCGCTCACCTTGTACCTGGACGACATTCGATTCGAAGGGCGCAAACAGGACCGCCCCCGCTGAAAATTTTCCGCCTTGCTGAGCCGGCTCCGCACTGCCGAGACCGCCTTCTGCGCCGGGGCGGTCTTTCAGCCCGGACCTCTAAGGGAAAGTCCGGGCTCCTACTCCATCAATTGAATGGCCAGATAAATCCCACCAAAGACCAGGACCGAGATCACGCCCACCGCCGCCCACTTGAAAAGCTTCTCGCGCGGCGATGTGCTGACGGCGTCGTCGTGTTTCATCTGGTCGTCAAGGCTCTCGAACATAGCGTTCTTTCCTCCCGTCTGGTAAACGTGCCAGACGTTTACTTGACTCCGAGGCGCCGCTTGGCAGTGCCCGGGGGCCGGGGACACCCCGACCGCCCGTCATCGGGCTGTCATACGCCTGTAGCCGCGGCTGACTCTATTCTAAACCTGTTTGGGACAGAAGTCACGGAAAAATCGGCACTCGGTGTCCGGTTTCCGAACCGGGGCGTTCCGGGCGACAGACCGCTCGAAAAATCAATAAATTACGGGGCGGCGCCGCGGCCGGCTCTCCGCCAGCCCGCGCTGAGCAGGACCTCGCGGCAGGCGTGCGCCGTGTTGACGTGAATCGTTATGGTGTCGTCGAGGTTTTCCGCGTAGCCGCCGGCGAGGGTCACCGCCACGGGGATCCGGCGCGAGATAGCCAGCTCCAACACCAACCGGTCGCGCTCTTTCAGGCCTTCGATCGACAGGGAAAGCCCGCCCAACTGATCCTGGTAGTACGGATCCGCCCCCGCGATATAGAACAGCAGGTCGGGACGGAACGCAGTGAGAGCGGCCTGAGAGGCCCCGGCGAGCTTTCCGAGGTACTCCTCATCGCCGACGCCGTCCTCCAGATGGATGTCGATAGTCGAAGGCGGCTTGAGGGCCGGGTAGTTGTTGAACTGATGGATCGAGAGGGTGAACACGTCGTGGCCGCGCGCGAAGATTGCGGCGGTTCCGTTGCCTTGGTGGACGTCGCAGTCGATCACCATCGCCCTCCGGATGAGGCCGCGCTTGTGAAGGGCCCGGATCGCCACAGCCACGTCGTGGATTGCGCAAAACCCTTCCCCGTGTCCCGGGAACGCATGGTGGAATCCGCCGCCGAGGTTGAAGCCGAGGCCGTCCTGGAGCGCACGTTCGCCGGCCAGGATCGTGCCTCCGGCGGCCAGGAAGAAGGCGCGAACCATCTGGCGGGAGTAAGGCACCTCGAGGCGCCGGATGTCGTGGAAGCTGAGGGTGCCGTTCTTGAGCCGCTCGATCCAGCCCGGCTCGTGCACCAAACGCAAGTCTTCGTCCGAGGCGAGGGGCGGTTCGAGAAAATCCGCCTCCTTGGCGAACCCGGTCGCAAGCAAACGCTCCCGGATCAAGCGGTATTTGTGCGAAGGGAAGACATGGGGACCGAAATTGAGGTCGTAGCCGTCGTGATAGATCAGTTTGAACGGCAGGCCGGCGTCAGGAACCCGGGGTTGCATTGCTTTCCGCCTGCAACGCGGTGATGACCGCCACCGCGAAGATGTCCTCGGCCGAGCAGCCTCGCGACAGCTCGTTGGCGGGCTTGGCGAGCCCTTGAAGGAACGGCCCGAGCGCCACGCCGCCGGCGACGCGCTCGACCAGCTTGTAGGCGATGTTGCCGGAGGCCAAGTCGGGGAAAATCAGGGTATTGGCGCGGCCGGCGACCGTCGACCCAGGCGCCTTCGATTGGGCCACCGCCGGCACCAGCGCCGCGTCCGCCTGAAGCTCTCCATCGACGTTGAGCTCCGGCGCCCGGGCCTTGACGATCCGTAGCGCCTCCACCACCCGGTCGACCTCGGCGTGCGCCCCGCTGCCCTTGGTCGAAAAACTCAGCAACGCGACAGCCGGCTCGGCCTCCAGCAACTGGCGCGCGCTTTCGGCGCTGGCGATCGCAATATCGGCAAGCTGGACGGCCGTGGGGCGGATGACGACCGAACAATCCGCGAAAATCAGCAACCCGTCGTGTCCGAAGCTCCGGTTGGGCACCGCCATCACGAACACGCTCGACAGCGTCCGGATCTGCGGTCGGGTGCCGATGGCGTGCAGCATCGCCCGGATCGTCTCGCGCGAAGTGTAGCGCGCTCCGCCCACAAAGCCGTCGGCATCGCCGGCCTCGACCATCAGCAGAGCAAAATAGAGCGGCTGGCGGGCGATGGCGGCGGCTTCATTCTCCGTAATCCCCTTGGCGCGGCGCCGCTCCAGTAGCAGCCGCGCGTAGTGCCGGCTCCGGGGCGATTCCTCAGGGTTCACCCAAGCCGGCGAAGCGCCCGTGCCGGCGCGGTGCGGCATCACCAGGATCGGCTCGGCCACCCCCTCACGCGCCAGCCGCTCGGCGGCCCGGCGCACGCGCGGATCGTCGCCTTCGGGAAACACGATGCGCCGCTTTTTCTTCTGCCTCCGGGCCCGCTCGACCTGCTTGGCGATGAACACCGTGGCGGACTCGGGCACTGGCATAGAATTCAATTATTGTACAGGCGCCATTCAGCCCGAATTCTTCCCCCGCCGTTCTCGCCGTGGCTCGCCGGCCTCGGCCTTCTCGCCTCGATCGCGGCGCCGGCCGAAGACGGTCAGGGAGCCGCACGAGGCTGGATTCACTTCGGGGCGGAACTGCGCGGGCGGACGGAGGGCTACACCGGGCTGGACTACCGGCGCGGAACTCACGACTTTTACTACCTCCACCGTCTGCGGCTCTCGGCCTTGCTCTCCCCGGCGCCGTGGCTTCGTTTCTCCATCCAGGTCCAGGATACGCGCGCTCCGGGTCGCCGCGCTCCTGTGCCCGCCAGCGCCGCCAACCCTGTTGACTTACACGAAATCTACGCCGAACTGGGAAATCGGCTCGCGGGCGGCTGGACGGTTCGCGCCGGCCGCCAAGGGCTTACCTTCGGCGCCGAGCGGCTGGTCGGGCTCTCGGACTGGTCCAACACCAGCCGGCTGTTCGACGCCATTCGGATTTCCTACGCCCGGCGGCGGGCACGGCTCGACTGGTTCGCCTCAACGCTCGTCCGCCAGGATCGGCACCGGTTCGACCGCTTCCGGCGGGACACACAGTTTCACGGCATGTACGCCTCGCTCGGCCGCCGTGACTCCGGCGCGAAGATCGAGCCTTACTGGCTTTGGAAAAAGGTCGCCGGACCGGCGGGCTTCGAGCAGGTCTGGACGGCAGGCGTCCGGCTCCTTGGACCCCTCCCCCGCTCGTTCGACTACGAAGCCGAAGTCGCCCTTCAAACAGGACGGGCCGGCGCCGAACCCCTGCGCTCTTGGGCCGGCGCCTGGATCTTGGGCCGGCGGCTCGGACTGGGACCGCGCGCTCCCCGGATCTTCGCCGAATATGACCACGCCGGCGGCGATCGCGACCCGGCCGACGGAATTCGCGGCACCTTCGACCAGCTCTATCCCACCAACCACAGCAAGTACGGCATCGCCGACCGGATCGGCTGGCGAAACATGCGCGCCGGACGCTTCGGGTTCGTCTTGGGCCCCGGCGCCCGCTGGACGGTGAACCTCGATTATTACTCGTTCTGGCTGGCCAGCCGGCAGGATTTTCTCTACGGCGCCGACGGAACGCCCGTCGTTCGCCATCCGCAAGCTGACAGCAGCCACGTACACCAGGAGTTCAATGCGCAGGCCCGGGTCGCCGTCACTCCGTTTCTCGAATTGTTCTTCGGCTATGCGCACGTCTTTCCCGGACGCTTTCTCCGGCAGGCCAGTCCCGGAAGCCCGGTCACTTTCGCCTTCGCGATGTGGCGCTTGAGCCTGTGATCGCTCCGCCGACTCGGCGGCGGCGATAATCAGAGCTTGGGAGAAAGTTGGCCATGAGTCCACGAAGGTTCGTGACACTGAACTTTGTCTTTTGTCTGGCGGCGTGTCAAAGCTCAAGACCCACGGTCGAAGAGGCCCGGAAGTTTGTCGACGAGGCCGAGGCGAAGCTGCTCGATCTTTCCAATCAGCAGTCGATGGCCCAGTGGATCCAGGCGACCTACATCACGCACGACACGGAGATTCTGGCCGCCCAGGCCCAGCAGAAGACCATCGCCTCGGCGATGGAGTTCGCCAAGCAGGCGAAGCGGTTTGACCGCTTGCCCCTGCCCGAGGACCTGGGGCGAAAGCTCAAACTGCTCAAGCTGTCGCTTACTCTTCCGGCGCCCTCCGACAGCCGAGAGCGGGAGGAGTTGACGCGGATCACCACCCGGATGGAGAGTCTTTACGGAAAGGGCAAGTACTGCCCGGGCGGCAACGCCAGGCCCTGCCTGGACATCGAGGAGATCACCCGCATCATGGCCCGCAGCCGCGATCCCAACCAGTTGCTGGACGTCTGGCGGGGCTGGCGTACGATTTCGCCGCCGATGCGCGAAGACTTCCGGCGCTACGTCGAGCTGGCCAACAAGGGGGCGCAGGAGCTCGGCTTCGCCGACCTGGGCGCCATGTGGCGCTCCAAGTACGACATGGAGCCGGACGCCTTCGTCCGGGAAGTCGACCGGCTCTGGGAACAGGTCAAGCCGCTCTACGTATCGCTGCACGCCTACGTTCGCCGCAAGCTCAGGGAGAAGTACGGCGAGCTGGTGCCGGCCTCGGGCCCGATTCCGGCGCACCTGCTGGGAAACCTCTGGGCGCAGTCGTGGGAGAACATCTTCCCCTTGGTGAGTCCCGCCTCGGCCGATCCCGGCTATGACTTGACGGCCATCCTGCGCGCCAAGGGAATCCATGAGCAGGACATGGTGCGCTATGGCGAGCGCTTTTTCATTTCCCTCGGCTTTGCCCCGCTGCCGCAGACGTTTTGGGAACGCTCGTTGTTTGTCAAGCCCCGCGACCGCGACGTGGTCTGCCACGCCAGCGCCTGGGACGTGGATAACGCGGAGGACCTGCGGATCAAGATGTGCATCGACATCACCGCCGAGGATTTCACCGTCATTCACCACGAACTGGGACACAACTTCTACCAGCGCGCCTACAGCCGCCAGCCGTTCCTGTTCCGCGACAGCGCCAACGACGGCTTTCACGAAGCGGTCGGCGACACGATCGCCCTCTCGGTGACGCCGGAATACCTGGTCAGGATTGGCCTGCTCGACAAAGCGCCTCCCGAGTCGCGCGACCTCGGACTGCTGCTCCGGCGGGCGCTCGACAAAGTGGCCTTCCTTCCGTTCGGCTTGCTGATCGACCGGTGGCGCTGGAAGGTCTTCGAGGGCGAGATTCCGCCGGAGCGCTATAACCAGGCCTGGTGGGAACTGAGACGCAACTTCCAGGGAGTGGATGCCCCCGTGCCCCGGAGCGAGGCCGATTTCGATCCTGGGGCCAAGTACCACGTGCCGGCCAACGTGCCCTACACGCGCTATTTCCTGGCGCACCTGCTTCAGTTCCAGTTTCACCGGGCGCTCGCCCATGCCGCCGGCTGCCAGGGGCCGCTGCACCGCTGCTCGATTTACGGCAATCCGGAAGCCGGCAAGCGGCTGATGGCGACGCTCGAGATGGGCGCCAGCCGCCCGTGGCAGGACGCTCTGGAAGCTCTCACAGGCAGCCGCACACTGGACGCCACGGCGATGCTGGATTACTTTGCGCCGCTCAAAAAGTGGCTGGACGAGCAGAATCAGGGCCAGCCCGTCGGCTGGTAGCCCGGCTCAGTAGCGGTCGGCTCGGACGACCGGCTCGGGATGTTTGCCGGAGGGATCGGTGTGGCTGGACCGCGAGCCGCAGTTGTCGCCGTTGAAGTTCACGTTCTTGGGCTCGCCGCGGTTGCGCAGTTCGGTGCGTACTGCCGCGGGGCCCGGAAGCGGCAGCCCGGCGGCAAGCAACTCCGCCAGATACAGCGCGGCTGCTCCCGCGACATGCGGAGTCGCCATGCTGGTTCCGGACAGATAGATGTAGCCCCCACCGCGGTAGGTGGAGTAGATACTCACGCCGGGCGCCCCCAGCAACCGGCTCTTGTCGGCCGAGAGCGTGGCATAGTTGGAAAAGCCGGCGAAGGTGTCGTCCCGGCCGTATCCGGTAACCGGGCCCTTGCCGCAAGCTTTTCCGTCGGAATCCGCCAGCGCAGTGACCGTAATCACTTCATCGTAAGCCGCGGGCACCGAGTTCCGCAAGTCCGCCCCGGAATTGCCCGCCGCCACCACGTAGGTCACGCCGGATTTCACCGATCGGCATATCGCCTTGTGCAGGGCGTCGCCGATGGCGTTGCCGCAAGCGGAGTTGCTCGGACTGTCGCTGCCGCTCCCTCCCAGGCTCATATTGGCGACCCGGATCTGGGCAGCCTTCGAAGTCACATAATCGACGCCGCAAATGACCTGCGACGAGGTGCCCGAGCCGTCGTTGCGGAGCACTTTCACCGGGACAATCATCGCCGCGGAAGCGACCCCCACGACGCCGCTCCCATTATCCTTGGCGGCGATAATCCCGGCCACGTGGGTTCCGTGGCCGTTGCCGTCATTGGGGGCGCCGGCGCCCACGCAATTCTTTCGCAGCGTGGGATGAATGTTCAGGTCCGGGTGCCTGAGATCCACCCCCGTGTCCAGCACCGCCACGTTGATGCCGCTGCCCCGGTTGTACGAGCCGGCGAAGGGCCGTTCCGCGTTGATGCGGTTGACGCCCGTCGGCAGGGTCTGGGCGAAAGCGTAAACCCGGCGATCCGGGCTGATGAAGTCCACTTGCGGATCACGCCGCAGCGCCTCGAGCCGATCGGGGGGGATCGTCGCCGCAAAGCCCTTCAGCGCGCTGGCGTAAACATGCCGGATCGTGACGCCTCCGAGCCGCGCCACCGCCGCGCTGAATTCGGCAGGCGAGGCGACCTCGTCCTTGAGCACGACGATGTACTCGTCCGGGATCACCTCGGCAGCTGGCTGCGCCGCCACCGGCGCAACCGAAAGACACGCCGCGCCGAGCAAGACGGTGCGGCGTCGAAGCTTCTCAACGAAAGACATAGTTCCTCCATGGTACGCCTTATCGGCAGCGTCTCGAAGTCCGCGAGGCCGGGCCTGTCAGTGATCGAAGCTCCCGCTGGTCCCTTGAAAGCCGCGCATCGCCTGTTTCCACACCCAGCGGATCGCGCGCCCGGCGTCATAGCAGTAGGCCAGATTGTGGTTCAGCGTCGAGAAGCAGTGCGGCTGGCAGTCCCCCTTCATGGCATCGAGCTGGCGCTTGTCGAACCTGGGCTCTTCGACGACGCCCCAATCGTAGGTTGCCGAATACATCGGAAAGCACGGCGCCACCGTCCCATCGCTACGAATGATGAACGAGTTGTGCCCGGCCCGGCAGTACCAATCCAGGACCTTGCCCCGCATGAAGGCCTTCATCTCCTTGAGCCGGT
>JBBIMZ010000150.1:0-7994 GCA_037444135.1 Solibacteraceae bacterium | reverse complement strand
GGCAAAGCTGCGAGGAAACGCGCCGAAGGATGAACTGGTTCCTGATCTTCTGTGACAACGTGCACGAATCGCCAGAGCAGGCCCCCGGCGAGGAGCAGATGTGGCGGAACCTCGAATACTGGATTCAGCGCGTCACCCCGGTGGCCGAAAAGGAGGGCATGCGCCTCGGCATCCATCCCGACGATCCGCCCGTCGAGCGTTTAGCCGGCCAGCCGCGCCTGTTTCGGAATCACGCAGCCTACCGCCGCCTGATCGAGATCTATCCGAGCGACGCCAACGGGATCGAGTTCTGTCAGGGCACTTTCTCGGAGATGCGCGACGACGTCTACGAAGCCATCCGCTACTTCGGCTCGCGCAACAAGATCCTGTACGTCCACTTTCGGAACGTTTCCTCGCCGGTGCCGAAGTTTCACGAGGAGTTCATCAATACCGGCTATGTGGACATGGTGCGGGCGATGCGCCTCTACCGGGATGTGGGCTACCGGGGAGTCTTCATCGACGACCACTGCCCGCGCGTCGAAGGCGACGGCGACTTTCCGGGGAACCTCGGCGGCTGGCGCTCGCGCGCCCACGCGCTGGGTTACATCCAGGCGCTCATCGGAGCGGTGACAAGCGAAGGCCGCACTCGCTAGCAAGCGCCGCTCACCGTCCCTGCAATTCGGCGAGCCATCGGCGGGCGGCCTCGGCGTTCTGCGACTCGGGGTGACGGGCGAGGAAGTCTTTGAGTTCGGCGATGGCGCGAGAGCGCTCACCGCGCCGCTCGTGGATTTCAGCGAGCACCAGTTGGGGCTGAGAGAAATGCGCGGGATCGATCCGCTTGGCTTTCTCCAAATACTCGAGCGCCTGCTCGAAATCGCCCAGGAAGAAATAGTTCTGGCCGAGCTGGGAGTTGGCCAGCGCGTCGTCGGGCCGTTCGGCGGCGCAATATTGGTTGTATTTGAGCGCCTCCTCGAAGCGCCGCAGTGACAGCAGCGTGCCGCCGAGATTCACCGCCGGCGTGAAAGCGCCCGGCTCGTGTTCGAGCGCGGTGCGGAAATACTTCTCCGCCTGTTCGTACTCGCCGGACTGGTAGGCGATGGTTCCCAGATAATTCCACGCCGCGACGAACTTCGGAGCAATTTCGAGGGCGCGCGCGAGATGGCGTTTCGCCCCTTCGATGTCCCGCCGGCCGAGGCTCTTCTCCGCCCTGGAGTACTCCTGGAGGGCGCGTTCCGGAATCGCCAGTTCGCGCACGGAAACCACCGCCCGCTCCCGGATGGCTCCAGGCGAGGCGGCCTCGGCTGAGAGCACGATGGTGATGCGCCCTTTGGCGTCGGCTAAGGCGCGCGAGACGACCACGGTGCGCCGGATCTCGCCCGCGCCGGGCACGTACGCGATAACGGTGTAGGCCCCCGGCGCCAGCCGGGCAAACCGGAACCGTCCGGCCGCATCCGAGCGCGTCTCGGCCGCGTAGGGGAACTCGGCCCCGCGTAGGACCACGGTGGTCATTCCGGCCGCGGGTTCGATGCGGCCGCGGATTTCGAGCGCCGGCTCCTTTGCAGCCCGGCTGAGCAGCGCCGCCAGCAGAAGGGCAGCTCGCCACATCCGTCCAGCCACGATCCTAGCGCGCCGGCCGGGATCGTTCAAGATGGGCGATGATGGGGACGGATGCGCCGCCGGTGGTTCGAGATCGGCCAGGCTCCGCCCGGAACCGGGACGCTCGTCGCCGATTGGCTCGTGCCGGCCCTCGAGGCGGTGCCGGACGAGGCCGTCCGGCGGCTGGGGCGGTGCCGCATCCGCTTGGTCGCTGAGAGCGAAGAGTGGTCGTCGCGCTGGCGCTCGGCCGGCGGCACGCTTGAAGTCGAACTCGCGTTGGACGGCGAGGAGCCTCACGATCTGGCGCTCGAGTTGCTCGTCTGTCTCGGCCAGGCCCTCTGGGATGTGTTGCCCCGGGATGACTGGCAAGCCTACCTGCGCCTGCTTCAGGCCGAAATTGAGGCCGGCGTGAACGGCGAGATCGACGAAACGGCGCTCGAGGAAAAGCGCCGGCTGCTTTCAAGCCGCCTGCTGGCGAGAAGCCCGCGGCGCCTGGAGCGCTACGCGCGAGCTTCCTTCGGCGCGACGTTCGCCGAGTACGTGCATTCGCTCTGGCACGACGTCACCGTGCGGACCGGAGAAGAGCACCTGCCGCCCAAGTGGCTGCGCAAGCGGCTGGAGCTGCTGGCGGCTTGGTTCCCACCCAAGCCCGGCTGCCGGCTCTTTGCGTGAGGTTCTCCGGTGTGGCGCTCGATGGCCGTAGGCATTCTGACGCTGCATCTGGCCTGGATCCTGTGGGTGATTTTGGGCTGCGCGCTCACCAGAGGCCGGCCGCGGCTGGCAGCGCTCCACGTCCTCTCGCTCTTGTACAGCATCGCCGTCGAGACCGGCCCGTGGCCCTGCCCGCTGACGCGCCTGGAGCAGGCGGCGCAGGCGCGCGCGGGCATCACGCCCTACCAGGAGAACTTTCTCGTCCATTACCTGGAGGCGCTCCTCTATCCCGACGTGCCCCCGGCCCTGCTGGCCGCCGTGGCTGTGGCCGTGTGCGTCTGCAACCTGGGCATCTATGTCTGGCGCTGGCGCCGCAGGTGACCGGTTCCACCGCTCAGGCGGCGGGGCTTCGGGAGTCTTCCGCCCCGGCTTGCCTGGGCTCGTAAATGCAGAAGGGCTCCTCGGCCAGATAGTCTCCGGTCATCCCGTAGGCGCGGGCGCGGCAGCCCATGCACACGTTGCGGAATTCGCACACGCGGCACTTGCCCTCGAGGTTGGCCGGATCGCGCAACTCGCGGAAGATTGCGGCATTCTCCCAAATGTCGCGGAATCGCTCGCGGCGCAGATTTCCGGCGGAAATCGGCAGGTAGCCGCAGGGGTAGACCTCTCCCTGATGCGAGATGAAGCAGACGGCGCTGCCAGCCAGGCACCCCTTGGTCACCGCGTGCATGCCGGTGGTGGCCAGCTCCGGGACGGCCTGGCCGGCGCGGCGGGCCTCGGCTCGCCGCTGGCGGAGGATCCGGTAGTAATGCGGCGCGCACGTGGCCTTGAGTTCGAGCGGGGTATCCAGCGAACGGTCGTAAAACCAGTTCAGGATCCGTTCGGCTTCTTCGGCCGGAATCGCCTGCTCGTCCTTGATCGTCAGCCCGCAGCCGACGGGCACAAGGAGAAACATATGGAACGCGTCCACGCCCAGGTCCTGCGCCAGCCGGACGATCTCGGGCAACTGGTGGGCGTTGTGCCGGGAAACGGTCGTGTTGATCTGCGTCGAGATCCCCAGCTCCTTCAAGCACCGGATGCCGCGGATTGCGGACTCGAACGCGCCCCGGTGTCCGCGAAACGTATCGTGCGTCGCGCGGTCGGCGCCGTCCAGGCTGATGGAGACCCGTTCGATGCCGGCCTCCTGGATGCGCTGGGCCATGGCCTCATCCACCAGCGTCCCGTTCGTCGCCAGAGCCACCCGCAAGTTGCGCCGGCGCGCGCGCCGGGCCAGATCGAAGACGTCGCGCCGCCAGAGGGGCTCGCCGCCGCTCAGCACCAGGATGAATGGGGCATATTCCGCAATCTCGTCGATGACGTGGCAACACTCCGTGTAGCTGAGGTCGTCGGGCGACATCAGCTCGCTGGCGCTGGCGCGGCAGTGTATGCACCTGAGATTGCAACCGGTTGTCAGTTCCCAGAAGATCAGCCGAGGCTGGTGCTTGCCAGTCCGGGCATGTCCCTGCATGCCATTTGCACAGGCAATCGGCGGGCCAAGTCGCCGTCCAGCCGCCGGTTCCTACGGCGGCCAGGATTCCTCGCGCCAAGCCATGTCCCAGAAGATGTATTCGTAGCGCGCGGAAATTTCAAACAGATTGCGGGCCGCCTGGCGCGAGCTTGCGCTCATCGTGAGCGCTTCCCGGTCCATCATCTCCAGAACCTGCCGCACCGCGGCCCCGTATTCTTCGGCGGCGTACTCGTCAATCCAACGCTGATACTCCGGGTTCTTCGATCCGCGTTTCTTCAGTTCTTTGCCGACTTCCCAATAGATCCAGTAGCACGGGAGCAAAGCGGCGAGCCCCTCGCCGAACGGGCGCTGGGAGACGGCCGCGAGCAAGTGGTTCGTGTACGCGAGGTTGGACGGGGCCATCGCCGCCGCCCGCCGCCCCGGCCCCAGCAGGCTCTCGTGGAGCTTCCGCTCGACTTCGAGCGCCTCGACGGCGTGGCGGTTGAGCGTCAGCGCCCAGTCCTCGCGCGGGGCCTTGGCCGCAAGCAAACTCAGGGCGCGGCTGAAGACGCTCAAGTACAAGGCATCCTGCTCGAGATAGAAATCGAACCGCGATCGCGGCAGCGTGCCGTCGGCAAGGCCCTCCAGGAACGGGTGCTTCACCGTCTTCTCGTAGATCGGCGCAATGGCCGACCACAGCGAACTCGTAAACTCCGCGCCCCAAGCCGGGCCGGCCAGCAAGATCGCCCAGAAGAGCCTCACGATCGCTTTCGTCTTTATCATATCCGGCGCCCGGCGCCGACGCCTCGGCGCCCGGACGCGAACCTGCCTTCACCTGAACTAGCGCAGCTCGATCGCCGTGACAACGCCTTCGGTTCCCCGGGCGGCGTCCGGCGCCGCCGTATAGTCGACAGCCACGGGCTGTCCGGGTTGAGCCCCACAGGCAAACTCGAACCGGAGCGCAGCGGCGCCCTTCACGGTGACGCGGTCGGGCTGCTCGACCCAGAGCGCCACCTGCCGCCCGCCGCTCAGGAGGCGCAGGCGCGCCGAGACGCCCAGGCAGTCAACGTGCTCGAGCCTCCCCTCGATGCGCCGGTCACCCTGCGGAGGGAACCAGCCCGGCGGCGTGGTCACCGCGGGACGGGCCGGCGGCGGCGCCGGCGCTGCACGGCTCACCAGATCGAGCGCCGCCCGGGCCATCTGCTGCTCCTGTTCGGTCTCGGCCGCCTCGAGCGCGCGGCGGGCGGCCCGGCGCGCCAGCTCAGCACGACCGGTCTTGTGATAGGCGAGCGCGAGCGCATGCCAGAAGCCGGCCTGCCGGGGGAGAATCTCCGCGGCCCGGCGCAAGTGTTCGACGCCCTCGTCGATGCGGCCGTCGGCTTCGGCCATCGTTCCGAGCAGGAAATGGGCCTCGGCGTGATTCGGGTTCAGCTCGACCGTCTTCGTTAGCAGCGCTGCGATGCGGGCGCGTTCGCCGCCGGTGTCCCGCAGGAGCATCGCATATTCGAAATACGTCGACGGCTCGGCGCTGCCCGCGGCGATGGCGGCTTCCAGGTGCCGCCGGGCGGCTTCGAAATCGTTCCGCATCATCGCGAGCTTGGCCCGGGCGGTCTCCAGGACCGGCGCCGGCGCCGGGCCCCGGGCCAGACGCCGCAGCATCTCCTCGGAGGCGTCCCAGAGCCCGAGTTCGAGCTGGAGGCCCAACAGCGCGGCTTCGCGTTCGGATTCCGGAAGGGGCTCCACAGTGACGGTCGCCGGCTCGAGCGGTTCCCACGCCAGTTCGGCGACCGGAAAGCGGGCACCGGCGAGATAACCGCGGAGGTCTTCGAGCGCCTGGCTCAACGTCCGCCCGAACGCCGACTCGAAGGCCGAAGCGGCCGGCTCCCCGTCCGCCAGCCGCGCGGCGTACCCTGCCAGCCGCCCGCGATACAACTCGGAGAAGTTCAGCATGTGAACCAGGGCCCAGGATTGGGCGTAGAAGATGCCCGCCCGACCCGCCTCATCGAGCAGCGGCGAGCGGCGCGTGACGGCGGCAAGCGTTTCGGCGCCGAGCCAGTCGGATGCGGCCAGCAGCCGCACGTGCGATTCGACCGGCCGGCCGACCACAATTTTGCCGCGGCGCACTTCGAGCGTCGAATAGAACTCCGCCACGCCTTCCTCGAACCATTGCGGCAGGCGCACCGAAGAGTGGTTGAGCACTAAGTGGACATACTCGTGGAAGGCGATGCGGCGCGTTTCGGCGCCGCTCGAAAGCAAGACAATGTGATTGGCGTCCGGGCCTCCCTGATAGAAGCCCTTGACCGGCGCCGACGGCTGAAACTTCCGGTACTCGCCTGCCGAAGCGAACAGGTAGACGCGGACCGGGAGCGGCGAACCTCTCGGGGATCCGCCCGGCTCGCGAAAGACTTCCCGGACCTGCTCGAGCGACTCCAGCAGCGCCCGGCCGGCCTTGTCGCCCGCATCGGTAAAGAGCAGGAAATGTGGCGAGCGCAGGCGCAGCCAGCCGGCCGGCGCGCCCGGGGCGGCGAAGGCCAGCGCCAGCAGCGCGGCTAAACTTTTCGGGATCCTTGCCCGCATCTATAACCCCGATAGAAAGTTTGAATTGGACCGAATCCCACCGCCATTTTACTGTGAGTCTTATAGCCGATGCCGGATCCCGGGCCCTCCAAAGGGCACGCTGAACTGTTGCACCGGATCAGCAGCATCGTCAGCTCGGAGCGGTCGCTCGATGAAATGCTGGGCGAGATCATCGGCCTGACCGTGCAGGTCACCGGCTGCGATGCGTGCCTGGTCTATCTGGTCGAGCAGCCGAGCCACGAGATCGTGCTGCGCGCCTCGCAGGTTCCCCACGCCGCCGAGATCGGCTCGCTGCGCATCGCGATGGGTGAAGGGATCACCGGCTGGGTCGCCGAACACCGCTCGGTGGTCGCCCTGCCCGCCCGGGCCTTCGAGGACGCGCGCTTCAAACGCTTCCCGAAGCTCGTCGAGGATACGTACGAAGCCTTCCTCTCGGTGCCGCTCGTGAGCGGCGGCGAACCGGTGGGCGTCATCAACGTGCACCACCGAGAGCCGCACGAACATACGCCGGATGAGATCGCTCTGCTCACCTTCATCGGCGAGCAGATGGGCGTGGCCGTGGCCAAGGCGGCGCTGGCCGAGCAGAACGTGCGCCTGCGCGAACAGACCGAGGAGATGAAGCAGCAGCTCGAAGCGCGCAAGCTCGTCGAGCGCGCCAAAGGCATCCTCCAGCGCGTCCACGGCCTCACCGAAGAAGAAGCCTATTTGCGTCTGCGCAACGAGAGCCGCCGCCTGCGCCGCCCCATGCGCGAGCTGGCCGACGTCATCATCTTGGCCTACGAGCTGGACCGCAAGCGCGGCCCCGGCCCGGGTTGAATCGGCGCCCGGGGAAGTGGTCCAATACCCCGAGGAGATGCCGATGCCCACTTCCGACCCAACCGCACGCAGAAGCTTTTTTCACAAGCTGGCGGCCCTCGCCGGGTTGTCGGCGGCCCGGCCCGCCTCGGCGCAACCGGCCGCCGCTCCGCCGATTCTACCGGCCTACGTGCTGGCGCAGAACTACCGCTCGCTCAAACAATCGAGCTACGACACGACCGGAGGGAACTCGGACCGCTGGCCGATCCCGCCCGGCGAGCCCAAAGAGGTCTTCAGCGCCGATGGCCCCGGCATGATTTCCCACATCTGGTTCACGATCGCCGCCGACAGCCTGCACCACCTCAAGGAGCTCGTCCTGCGGATGTATTGGGACGGCAACGCCCGGCCGAGCGTTGAGACCCCCATCGGCGATTTCTTCGGCCTCAACCTCGGCGAGTATGTCATCTACGAGTCCGAGTATCTGGGCTGCTCGCCCGGGCGCTCGCTGAACTGTTACTTCGCGATGCCCTACCGCAAGTCGGCGCGCATCACCGTCGAAAATCAAGGCAGCCGGGACGTCCGCTCCTTTTACTCGAACATCGACTACATGAGCCTGCCGTCGCTGCCCGAAAACACGCTCTACTTCCACGCGCAGTACCGCCAGGCCGTTCCCTGTCAGGCCACCTCGTTCGACTGGCAGACCAACGCGGACGCCAACAAGCTGCTGAACCCCGACGGCAGGAACAACTATGTCTACTGCGAGGCCCGCGGCCGCGGCCACCTGATGGGCGTCACGCTCGGCGTGCTCCAGAACCAGGAGTACTGGATGGGCGAGGGCGACGACATGATCTTCATCGACGACGAAGCCAAGCCCGCCATCGTCGGTACCGGCTCGGAGGACTATTTTCTC
>JBBIMZ010000149.1:0-8005 GCA_037444135.1 Solibacteraceae bacterium | reverse complement strand
AGGGGCACAGCCTGCCGCCCAATGTGGCCTCGATGCTTTCGGCCGGCGCAAAGTCGTTTTACCGTCCCGCCGACGCCGGCGGCATGCCGCGGACGGAGTACTTCGATTTCGGGCGCGCCGCCTACCGCCTGCTGGAGGCGCGGCCGGGCATTCTGGCGCTGGCCGAACTCAAGCGCGCCCGCGGAGTGGTCAAGCAGAACGCGGGCGCCTCGCTCGTCGACCTCGGCGACGGCGTGTTGTGCCTGGAGTTTCACTCCAAGATGAACGCCCTCGGCGAAGACGCCATCCGCATGGCGCTGGCCGCGCTCGAGGAGACCGAGGCGCGCCTCGAGGCTCTGGTGATCGCCAACGAGGGCGAGGCCTTCAGCGCCGGGGCGAATCTGACGTTGCTGTTGCTGGCCGCTCAGGAAGGCGAGTGGGACCAGATCGATTATTTTCTGCGGAACTTCCAGCAGATGAACATGGCGCTGCGGACGGCGCTTAAGCCCGTGGTCGCCGCGCCGTTCGGCTACACGCTGGGCGGCGGCTGCGAAGTGGTCCTGCACTCGACGCGCGCCCAGGCGTCGGCGGAGACGTACATGGGACTGGTCGAAGTCGGGGTGGGGCTGATCCCGGCCGGCGGCGGGACCAAGCAAATGCTCATCGAGCTCGGCGACCCGGAGCGGGCTTTCGAGTTGATCGGCTTCGCCAAGGTCTCCTCGAGCGCCGCCGACGCGCGCCGCCTGGGCCTGCTGAGCGCATGCGACGGCATCACGATGAACCCGGAACGCCTGATCGCCGACGCCAAGGCGCTGGCGCTCTCGCTGGCGCAGAACCACGTGCCCCGGCGCCCGCGCGCGGACGTGGAAGTCGGCGGCGACGCCGTCTACGCCTCGCTCAAACTCAAAGCGTGGCTGGCTCATCAGGCCGGGCGCATCTCCGACCACGATCTGGTGATCGCCGAAAAGCTCGCCTGGGTGCTGAGCGGGGGCCGGCTTACGGGCCGGCAGACGGTCTCCGAGCAGTATCTGCTCGATCTGGAGCGCGAGGCCTTCCTCAGCCTCTGCGGCATGCCGAAGACCCAGGAGCGGATCCGCCACATGCTGGCGACGGGCAAACCGCTGCGAAACTAAGAGGAGGCCGCCATGCAGGAAGCCGTCCTGATCGATTGCTTGCGCACGCCGGTCGGCAAGGCGCCGCGGGGCACGCTTCGGAACACTCGTCCCGACGACCTGGCCGCCGTGGTGATCCGGGCGCTGGTGGAGCGCTACCCGCAGGTGCCCCGCGACGAGATCGACGACGTGATTCTAGGTTGCGCCATGCCGGAGGCCGAGTCCGGCATGAACGTGGCCCGCATCGCCGCCCTGCGGGCCGGATTGCCGGACATCGTCCCCGCGGTCACCATCAACCGTTTCTGCTCTTCCGGCCTCCAGGCCATTGCCATGGCCGCCGAGCGCATCCGCGCCGGGGCCGCCGAAATCATTGTCGCCGGGGGCACCGAATCGATGAGCCTGCTGCCGATGTCCGGCCATCGTTTTTCGCCGAACCCGCATCTGGTGGATCACTATCCGGAGGTCTACCTCAGCATGGGGCTGACGGCGGAAAACCTGCGCGTCAAGTACGGGATCAGCCGGGAAGACCAGGATGCCTTCGCCTTCCGCAGCCACCAGAACGCACTCCGCGCTCAGCGCGCCGGGGCCTTCGACGAGGAGATCGTACCCGTCGAAGTCCGCTCGGCGCGGCCGGCGGACGGCAAGCCCGCGGTCGAGACCACGGTGCTGGCTCGCGACGAAGGGCCGCGCGCCGACACGTCGCTCGAAGCGCTGGCCAAGCTCAAGCCGGTCTTTCACGCCTCGGGAACGATCACCGCGGGCAACGCCTCGCAGATGAGCGACGGCGCGGCGACGGCGCTGGTGATGTCGGAGCGCCGCGCCGCCCGGCTGGGCCTCCGACCGATGGCGCGCCTGGTCAGCTTCGCCGTGGCCGGCGTGCCGCCCGAGATCATGGGGATCGGCCCGGTGGTGGCCATTCCGAAGGCGCTCGCCCTGGCGGGGCTGCGTCTGGACGACATCGGACTGATCGAGCTGAACGAGGCCTTCGCCGTGCAGGCGCTCGCCGTCATCCGCCTGGCCGGCCTCGATGCGGAGCGCGTCAACGTCAATGGAGGAGCGATTGCGCTCGGCCACCCGCTCGGCTGCACCGGGGCCAAGCTCACCGCCACGCTCCTCCACGAGATGCGCCGCCGCGGCGTCCGCTACGGCCTGTGCACGATGTGCGTCGGCGGCGGGCAGGGCGCCGCGGGCATTTTCGAACTGATCTAGGAGCGCGTATGGCCAAACGAGGAGGAGAGTTTCTCATCGCCGCGTCGGCGCCCGAGGAGATTTTCACCCCGGAAGACTTCACCGACGAGCATAAGGCGGTCGCCAAGACCACCGAGGACTTCTATTGGAACGAGGTGGCGCCGAACGTCCGAGCGATGATCGAGCAGCCGACGGCCGCCGTGCCCATCCTGCGGAAAGCCGCCGGACTGGGCCTGACCGGCGCCGCCGTCCCGGAGCGATACGGCGGCATGGAGATGGACCTGATCTCGGCGATGATCGTCGCCGAGCAGCTTTCGAGGAACGGCTCCTACGGCGTCTGGCATTCGGCTCACAGAGGCATCGGCACGATGCCATTGCTGATCTTAGGCACAGAGGAAAATAAGCAGAAGTACCTGCCGCGAGTGGTCAGCGGCGAGCTGGTGGCCGCCTACGCGCTGACCGAGCCCCACGCCGGCTCCGACGTCCAGGCGATCCGCACCCGGGCGGAACTGGCCGCGGACGGCGCCGCGTACGTGCTCAACGGCCAGAAGATGTGGATCACCAACGCCGCCGGCGCCGGCCTGTTCACCGTGTTCGCCAAAGTGGACGGCGAGAAGTTCACTGCGTTTCTGGTGGAGCGTTCCTTCGAGGGGCTCGCCGTCGGCGCCGAGGAAAAGAAGATGGGCATCAAAGGCAGCTCGACCTGCGCCCTGTTCTTCGACAACGTCCGCGTGCCCGTAGAGAACGTTCTCGGCCAGGTCGGCGACGGCTTGAAGATCGCTTACAACTGTTTGAACCTCGGGCGGCTGAAGCTCGGCGCGGGCGTCGTCGGCGCCGCCAAACACGCCCTGGCGATCTCGCTCGGCTATGCCCGGGAGCGGCGCGCCTTCGGCAAGCCGATCGGCGAGTTCGGCCTGATCCGCCAGAAGCTCGCCGAGATGGCCGTCCGGATCTTCGCCGCCGAGTCGATGACCTACCGCGTCGCCGGCGCCGTCGACAGCCGGCTGCGTGGGGTCTCCTGGGACCAGCCCGAAGCGCCTGCCGAATACCTGAAGGCCTTCGAGGAGTTCGCCGTCGAGTGCGCCATGGTGAAGGTCTTCACCACCGAAGCGCTCGACTACGTCGTCGATGAAGGAGTGCAGATCCACGGCGGCTACGGCTATCACCAGGACTACGAGATCGAATCCGCCTACCGCGACGCGCGCATCAACCGGATCTTCGAAGGCACCAACGAGATCAACCGCATGCTCGCCACGGGCCTGCTGCTCAAGCGCGCCCAGCGCGGGCGGCTGGCGCTTGCGGAGGCCGTCCGGGCGCTCGAGAAGGAATCGCTGGCGCCGCCGCCGGCGCCGGCCGCCGATCCGCTGGAACTCGCGGAGCGGGCCAAGAAAGCGGCGCTGCTCGCGCTCGGCGCCGCCTTCCGCCGCTTCCATACCGAGCTGGACCAGCAGCAAGAGATTCTCGCGTCCGTGAGCGACATGGCCGCCGAGGCGCTGGCGATCGAGTCTGCCGCGCTGCGGGCGCGCAAGACCGGCGCGGGTTCGCCGGCCGCTGAGATGAGCCGCCTGTATGCCCAAGACGCGATCGGGCGCGTCGAAACCGCCGGGCGGGCGGTGCTGGCCGCCTGTTCGGAGGGCGATGCGCTCCGCATCCATCTCGCGCTGCTGAAACGGCTCACCCGGTGCGAGCCTTTCGACGGCTTCGCCGCACGCCGGCGGATCGCCGGCCGACTTCTCGAAGCGCAGCGTTACCTGGTTTGACGCGTGTGCCGCCGCGGATCGTCGTCCTGGTCGGGCTGCCGGGCTCGGGCAAATCGACCTATGTGAAGAAATACAATCTGCCGGCGCTGTCCTCCGACGCCGTACGCCTCTTGCTCGCCGACAGCGAGGAGGACCAAACGATCCACGGCCGCGTTTTCGCCACCCTGCGCTATCTGCTCTGCCAGCGGATCGCCATCGGCCGGCCCATCACCTACATCGACGCCACGCACCTGACGCCGGCCGAGCGCCGGCCGTACGTGCTGATCGGGCAGCGCTACGGATGTCAGGTCGAGGCTCTCTTCTTCGACGTGCCGCTCGAAGTTTGCAAGGAGCGCAACCGGATGCGGCAGCGCGTCGTCCCCGACGAGGTGATGGAGGCGATGGCCGCGCGGCTGGTGCGGCCCAGCCGCGCCGAGGGCTTCGCTCACGTCTGGGTGATCAAGCCGTCCTGAGGCGGCTGTTTTCGCCACAGCGGCAAGGCCAGCAAGCCCCACAGCGCCGCGGGTACGAGCGCCAGCAGCCCGGTGGCCATGGCGATCGTTCTGACCGAAATGCCGGAATCAATCGCCATGCCCGCGCCGTAGGAGACCAGCGACATCGTGAGCACCAGGAAGGCGAAATCGGCTGAAAAGACGCGCCCGCGAAACCGGTCTTCGGCCTGGAAGTGCAGCAGGGTCGTCGAGAAGACCCAGATCAGGGAGCCGCCGGCATGGGCCACCACCACCGCCGCCGCGGCCAGGAAGATCGTCGGGGCGCCTCCCAGAGCCACGTAACCGGCCGCGATCGCGAGAAAGCCGGCGAGGATGCCGGCCAGCAGGCGCGAGCGTTCGCGCCCGGCCCAGTAGCCGCCGATCAGCGGCCCGAGCAGCGCTCCGGCGCCGCGGCAGCCCATCAAGACGCTCATCCCCAGCATTCCGGCGCGGCTGGCGTCCAGCCCGCCCAGGTCCACCGGGAAGACCCGCTCGCCGAAGATCGGCAGAATCACCCAGTGGGCGCCCATGAATCCCAGCCCCGCCTTCACCAGCAGGGTGGCCAGCAGGCGCGCGTCGCCCAGCACATAGCGCACGCCTTCCCACACCGGCGAGAAGTCCGCCAGATCGCGCAGGCGCAGCGGCCTGGCGCCGTCGGTGTGCAGTTCGGCGAACCGCATCCGTTTCACAAAGCAGGCCGACACCAGGAAGGTCGCCGAATTGATGAGGAAGACCGCCTCGCGGCCGAAGGCCACCGCCACGAGTCCGCCGAGCGCCGAGCCGAACATCAGATTGAACGACCAGGTGGTGGACGAGAGCGCGTTGGCCACCAGCGTCTCGTCCTCGCTGGAGGTGATCGTCGGGACCACCGCCGTCCGCCCGGGCTCGAAAAAACTCCACATCAAGGTCTGGAGCACCAGCAGCACATAGACGAACGGGACCATCTCGCGCGAGCGGACCGCCAGCATCCCCAGCACGATCACCGCCCGCGCCAAGTCGGCCAGGATCATCACCCGCCGCCGGCTCACCCGGTCGTTGACCACGCCGGCAAGCGGCGCGATGAAGAACTGCGGCAGCACCTGGAGCACCACGGCGGTGGCTACGGCCTTGGCGCTCCCGGTGAGTTCGAGCAGGAGGCTGAAGATGGCGATCGAATAGAACCAGTCGCCGATCTCGCTCACCATCTGGGCCAGCCACAGGAGGCGGAAATTCCGGTTGCTCTTAAGCAGCCGCCAATAGGAGGAGAGCGAGACCGGCCCGGCAGCCATTTCTTAGGAGAAGGTGTACAGTCCCATACGCTGCTTGACCAGTTGGATGGTCGCGTTGGCGATCGGCGAGACGCGTTCGGCGCTCTCGCGCAGCACCCGGTCGATGTAGCCGGGCTCGGCGCTCACTTCCCGGTAGCGCCTCTGAATCGGCTCGAGCGACGCGATCACCATTTCGGCGACGCGCTTCTTAGTCTCGCCGTAGCCGAGCCCCTCAAAGTGCGCCCGCATCTGGTCGTCGCTCCAGTCGCTGAAGGCCTGGAAGATATTTAACAGGTTGCGGACGCCGGCGCCGAGGTCGTCGAAGTTCACGGCCGGCTTGGAGTCGGTCGTCGCGCGCATGATCTTCTTGCGGATCACGTCCGGCGGATCGAGCAACGCAATGGCGTGCCCGGGAGAGGTGGAGGATTTGCTCATTTTCGTTTCCGGGTCATCAAGACCCATGATGCGCGCCCCGACGATCGGCAGGCGCGTCTCCGGCATTACGAAGGTCTCGCCGTAGAGGGAATTGAAGCGCTGCGCGATGTCGCGCGTCAGCTCCAGGTGCTGCATCTGGTCCTCTCCCACCGGGACGATTTGCGCCTGATAGAGCAGGATGTCGGCGGCCATGAGCACCGGATACTGGAGCAGGCCGTCGCCGACGGTCTCCTGCGTGGCGGCCTTGGCCTTGTACTGCGTCATGCGCTGAAGCCAGCCGACGGGCGTCACGCACGTGAGCATCCAGGCCAGCTCGGCGTGCGCGGGAACACTGGACTGCACCATGATGGCCGCCTGCCGCGGATCGAGACCCACGGCCAGAAACAGACCGGCCAGTTCCCGGATCTTGGCGCGCAGCTCTGCGGGAATCTGGTAAATTGTGACTGCGTGCAGATCGACGATGCAGTAGATGCACTCGTAGTCGCTCTGCATCTTGACCCAGTTCTTCAGCGCGCCCAGATAGTTGCCGATATGCAGGTCGCCGGAGGGTTGGACCCCCGAGAAGACTCGTGGTTTCATGCTGGCAGGGAGACAGAATACCATCGTAGACGAAGTTCGGGTGGAGAAACTCGTCTATGGCGGCCAGGGCTTGGCGCGCCGCGAGGGGAAGGTGGTCCTGGCGCCCTTCGTGCTGCCTGGCGAGCGCGTGCGGGTGGCGCCGGAGCGGGAGACGGCGAGCCTGGTCCACGCGAGGCTCGTCGAGATCCTCGAGCCCGCCGCTGAGCGCGTCGCTCCGGCGTGTCCGCATTTCATGCGCTGCGGCGGCTGCCATTACCAGCACGCCGGCTACGAATTTCAGCTCGCGCAAAAGCTGGCCGTGCTGCGCGAGGTGCTCCGGCGCGTCGCCAAGACCGAAGTGGGCGAAATCGCCGTGGTCTCCGGCCCGGCGCTGGAATACCGCAACCGCACGCAGTGGCATATCGCCGGCGGGCGCATCGGCTACCACCAGGCCGGCTCGCACCGGCTCTGCCCGATCGAGCGGTGCCCCATCTCCTCGCCGAAACTCAACGAGGCGCTGGCCGCGCTGCGCCGGATGATCCGCCAGCCGCGCTTCCCGCAGTTCATCCGCTCGCTCGAGATCTTCACCGACGAAGAGCAGGTTCAGATCAACGTGCGCGAGACGGCCGGGCAGCGCGTGGCGCGAACCTTCTTCGAGTGGTGCGCCGCGCAGATTCCCGGCCGGCACGTGGCGGCGCTCGACTACGCGGCCGCCGACGAGGTGTTCCGCGTGAGCCCGCAGTCGTTTTTCCAGACCAACCGGTTTCTGATCGGCCGGCTCGTGGAGACGGCGCTGGAGGGCCTGCAAGGGGAGTTCGCCGTCGATCTGTATGCCGGGGTGGGCTTGTTCTCGCTGCCGATGGCGCGACGGTTCACCCGGGTGGCGGCGATCGAGTCGGCGCGGAGCGCGGCGCAGGATCTGGAGTTCAACGCGGCGCGCGCCGGCCTGGCGGTCGGGGTCTACCAGGAGAGCGCCGCGCGTTACCTGGAAGGACTGGCCCAGAGGCCAGATCTGGTGCTGGCCGATCCGCCCCGGGCCGGCCTGGGCCGGGAGGTCGTCGGGCAACTGGTCCGGCTGGAGCCGCCGTGCCTGGTCCTGGTCTCCTGTGATCCCGCCACGCTGGCGCGCGATCTTCAGACGCTCCTCGGCGGCGGTTTCGGGATGGAAAGGGTCGCCCTCGTGGATCTGTTCCCGCAGACCTACCACATCGAGACTGTGGTCCGCCTGCGCCGTCTCTGAGCTCCTAGTGTTATGT
>JBBIMZ010000148.1:0-8011 GCA_037444135.1 Solibacteraceae bacterium | reverse complement strand
GGGCGCCGATATGGTCTTTGTCACCAGCGGTCTGGGGGGCGGCACCGGCACCGGGGCCGCCCCCGTGGTGGCGGCTCTGGCCAAGGAGCTCGGCGCGCTGACGGTCGCCGTCGTGACATTGCCGTTCTCCTTCGAAGGCCCGCAACGCAAACGGATGGCCGAGCAGGGCCTGGCCGAACTGGCCTCGACGGTCGACACGGTCATCCCGATCCCGAACGACAAACTGCTCGAACTGCTCCCGCGCGGCACCACCTTCATCGAAGCGTTCCGCACGGCCGACGACGTGCTGCGCCAGGGGGTTCAGGGCATCAGCGACATCATCACCACTCCCGGCCTGATCAACCGCGATTTTTCCGACGTGCGGGCGATCATGCTGGGCATGGGCTACGCGATGATGGGGACGGCTTCGGCCAAGGGGGAGAACGCCGCCGTCGAAGCCGCGCGGAAGGCGATCAGTTGCCCCCTGCTCGAGGAGGGGGGCGTGAGCGGGGCCCGCGGCGTGCTGATCAACATCACGGCCAGCAGCAACCTGGGCATCCATGAGGTGAATGAGGCGTGCACGCTGATTCGCGAGGCGACCCGGAACGAAGAGGTGCAGATCAGCTTCGGGGTCGTGCTCGACGAGGCGATGCGCGATGAGGTCAAGATCACCGTCATCGCCACCGGCTTCGAGCGCGACAACCTGCCGCAGATCGAGCGGCGTCCCGCCTCGGCGGTCATCGGCGACGACTTTTTCCGCCGCCCCAACGCCACGCCGGAGACCGAAGTCGCCTTCGAGGCGACGCCGCCGGAGCCGGAACCGGTGGCCGCGGGCGCCGCGTCTCCCGGTCGCGCCGCCGAGGACGATCTGGACGTGCCCGCCTTCCTGCGCCAGCAGCGGCGGCAGCCGCGTTGAGATCTCGCGGCGCCGCCGAGGGGACGATCCGGCCATTGAGAGGGGAAACGCCGCTTTGTTTCTGCGCGGCGGGGTTGTACAACAGGAAGTAGCGATGAGTTCCGAACCCCTGAAGACCGCCGTCTCCTGGGCCGAAGCCGACCGGATCCTGATCCGCGGCTACCGGCTGCGCGACCTGATCGGGCGCGTCAGCCTGGGGCAGGCCGTGTATCTGTTGCTCGTCGGCGAGTTGCCGCAGCCCAAGGTGGGCCAGATGATGGAGGCCATTCTGGTTTCCGTGATCGCTCACAGTCCGGCGATGCCCGCCTCGCGCGCCGCCATCACCGTCGCCAACAGCGGCGCGTCGTTGAGCGCGGCCGTGGCGGCCGGCATGCTGGCGATTACGCGCTATCACGGCGCGGCGATCGAGGAGGCCATGACGGTGCTTGAAGAGTGCGTCGCCATGCGCCTGGATCCGTTCGAAGCGGCGACCGAGATCGTCTCCCGCTATCGCTCGCGCGCGCTGCGCATTCCTGGTTTCGGCAGCAAGGCGCACCAGGAGGACCCGCGCGTGGCGCGGCTGCTCGAATATGCCCGCGAAATCGGCATCGACGGTCCCTACATCGAGCACGTCAAAGCCTTGCAGCGCGCTGTTTCGATCGCCGTCGAGCGCCATCTGCCGCTGAACATCGACGGGACGATTGCGGCGCTGCTGTGTGAACTTCGCTTTCCCAAGCAGGCGGCCAACGGGCTGTTTCTGATCTCGCGCGTGGCCGGACTGGTGGCCCACGCCGTCGAGGCGCAGTCCCGCTACAAGCCGCTGGAGGCCGCCGGCGCCTTCGGCGTCGAGTACGACGGTCCGCCGGAGCGGTCGCTCGATTGAATCGGCGGCTCCTGCGCCCTCCGGCGGTGCTTTATCCTAGAGAGTAGGCGCGCCGGCGGCGCGCCGCACACGCATTCATTCTACGCGGGACGCAGATGGCGGAGGCCAGCAGCGCACCGATGATCGAGGCCTTGGGCCTGAGCAAGTTCTATGGCGATTTCGCCGCCGTCCGCGACGTGACCTTCTCGGTGGCGGCCGGCGAGGTGGCGGCTTTCCTGGGTCCGAACGGCGCTGGCAAGTCCACGACGATGAAGCTGCTCACCGGCTACTTGGCCCCGAGCGCGGGCCGGGCCCGCATCGCCGGCTTCGACGTGGCCACCGAGCGGCTTCAGTGCGCCGCGCGCTTGGGCTATCTTCCCGAGAACGGGCCGCTCTATCCCGACATGACGCCGCTCGGGCTGCTGCGCTTCTTCGGCGAAGCGCGCGGCATGAGCGGCCGCCGGCTCCGGCGCCGGATCGAGGAAGTCACCGCGCAGTGCGCGCTCGGGGAAGTGCTCGAGAAAACGATCGCGAAGCTCTCCAAAGGCTACCGCCAGCGGGTCGGGATGGCTCAAGTCCTGCTCCACGAACCCGACGTGTTGATCATGGACGAGCCGACGACGGGACTCGATCCGAACCAGATCCGCGAGGTGCGCCAACTGATCCGGGAAATCGGCAGGACCAAGACGATCCTGCTGTCGACGCATATCCTTCAGGAAGTCGAGGCGGTCGCCGGGCGCGTCATTCTGATCCATGAGGGGCGGATCATCTTCGACGGCACGCCGGAGGCGATGAAGGACGGACATTCCTCGATGGACGACGCGTTTGTGGCGCTCACCGGCGGGGTCCGCTCGGCGGAGGAACCATGTCCAGCTCCCACGGCCGAGTGATCCGGGCCGTCTTCAAGCGCGAATTCTTTAGCTACTTCCGCAACCCGACCGGCTACGTTTTCATCACGCTCTTCGTGTTCCTGAGCGCCGTGGCGGCCTTCTGGCAGGAAAGCTTCTTCCTGGCCAATCTGGCCAATCTCGACCAGCTCAACCGGTTCTTCCCGTATCTGGCGGTGTTTCTCGCGCCGGCCATCGCGATGGGTTTGTGGGCGGAAGAGCGTAAGCAGGGCACCGAGGAGTTGCTGCTGACCCTGCCGGCCACCGATGCGGCGCTGATTCTGGGCAAATATCTGGCGGCGCTCGGCATTTACACGGTGGCGCTGATTTTCTCGTTGAGCCACGTCGTGGTCTTGCTGTTTCTCGGCAGTCCCGATACGGGGCTTTTGGCGGCCACGTATCTCGGATACTGGCTGGTGGGAGCGGCGTTGCTGGCGCTGGGCCTGCTGGCCAGCCAGCTCACCGACAACCTCACCGTCGCCTTCATTGCAGGCAGCGTTCTGTGCGCCGTCCCGGTCTTCCTTCGCCACGCGGGCGCGCTGCTCAGCGGCGAGGCCCAGCGGCTGGCTGAGCAGCTCTCGGTGATCGAGCAGTTCCGCGATCTTGCGGCCGGCGTGATTCCCGCTTCGGCCGTGGTCTACTTCGTTTCATTGACGGCGGCGGTGCTGTATCTGAACGTCAAACTGGCCGGCCGCAAGCGCTGGCGCTCGGGCCGGGGGGCGCCGCGCATGGGAGGGCACCTGGCGGCGCGGGCGGTCGCTCTCGTGGTCATCTGCGGGGCGCTGACGGTTCTCGCCGGCAGCCTCGGCGGCCGCATCGACGTGACCTCGGAACAGATCCACTCGCTCTCGCCGGAGACCGTGGCGCTGCTGCGCGGCCTCGACCCGGCGCGGCCCGTGTTCATCCAGGCCTACCTCAGCCCGCGCGTGCCGCGCAGCTATCTGGAAGTGCGCGCCAATCTGGCGGCTTTCCTGCGCGAATTCAGCGCCGTGGGCCAGCAGCGGGTCTACGCCCGCATCATCGAAACGGTCAAGTACTCGCCGGAAGCCCGCGAGGCGCGCGAGCGTTACGGAATCGAGCCCTACCGCGTGCCGGCCGCCGAGGAGAGCGCCTCGGCGGCCAACGAAATCTTTCTCGGGCTGGTCTTCACCTGCGGCGCCGAGGAGTTCGTCATCCCGTTCTTTGACCGCGGCCTGCCCGTCGAGTACGAGCTGATGCGCTCGATCCGAGTGGTTTCGCGCGCTGAACGGCGCAAAGTGGGCGTGCTCGACACGGCCGCCGGGCTCTTCGGCGGCTTCGATTTCGAGACCAAGCGCCAGCGCAACGACTGGTCGATCGTCGCCGAACTGCGCAAGCAGTACGACGTGATCCGCGTGGCTCCCGGCGAGGATTATCCGGAGAAGCTCGACGCGCTGATCGTCGCCTTGCCCCATACGCTGAACGCGCAACAGCTGGGGCGCCTCGTCGACTACGTCAAGCGCGGCCGGCCGGCGTTGATCCTGCTCGATCCTTTGCCGGCGTTCAACATCAATCTCTCGCCGGCCGCGTCGGCGGCGCCGCCGGGACCCTTTGAGCAGCCTCCGGCGACTCCCCCGCCGGCAGACCTCAGCCCGCTGCTCGAGGCGCTGGGCGTGAACTGGCAGCCGGACCGGATCGTGTGGGACGGTTACAATCCCCATCCGCAGCTCCGGCGCCTGCCGCAGGAAGTGGTGTTCGTCGGCGCCGGCAACCAGGCCCCGATGCCTTTCCAGCAGGCCGAGGAGATGACCTCCGGCCTCCAGGAGGTCGTGCTGCTCTACGCGGGAGCTTTGAGCCCCCGGGGCGGTGCGGCGGCGGAGTTCGTGCCGCTGATGACCACCGGGCCGAACTCGGGCACGCTGCGCTGGAGTCAGCTCGTGCAACGGACTCTGTTCGGCACGGCGCTGGTGCAGGACGTGCCGCGGAAGGCAGATTCGCAAGTTCACACCCTGGCGGCGCACGTGCGGCGCGACGGAGGGCGGACGCTCAACGCCGTCGTGGTCGCCGACTCGGATTTTATCGGGGAGCAGTTTTTCGAACTGCGCCGGCGGGGCGTCGAAGCCCTGCGGTTCGACAACGTGACGTTCATCCTCAACGCAGTCGATGAGCTGACGGGCGACCGGTCCTTCATCGCCTTACGCAAGCGGCGGCCGCGGCACCGGACGCTCGAGGCGCTGGAGGCGCGCACGCGCGTCTATGAAGAACAGCGCGTCAAACAGACCGAAGAGGCCCAGGCGACGGCGGCCACGCGGCTGGCCGAGGCGCAGGCCCGCCTCGACGCCGCCGTCCGCGAGCTGGAACGGCGGACCGACCTGGACGAGCAGACGCGGCAGATCATGATTCAAAACCTGCGCAGCGCCGAAGAACGCCGTCTCCAGGTGGCTCGCGCCAATATCGAGGACGAGCGCGACCGCCAGATCGAGAACGCCCGAATCTCGATGGAGGCTTCGGTGCGGCGGATCCAAAACACGATCAAGCTGCTGGCTGTCGCCCTGCCGCCGGTGCCGGCGTTCCTGATCTTCCTGTTTGTTTCGCTCCGCAAGCTGCGGCGCGAGCGGCTGCGCGTGGGCGCCGGGCGGCTCCTGGAGAGGCGTGCCGCATGAAGAGGGAACGCGCCATCACCGCGGTCTTTGTGGTCGCGGCCTTGATCCTGGCCGCCTCCGCCCGCTGGATCCGGCCGGAGGCGTCGCGGCCGGAGATCTTTTCCGATCAGGGCGAGCCGCTTTTTCCGGAGTTCCGCGATGTCCTGGCGGTCAAGGCCATCGAAGTCGTCGGCTATGACGCAGAGCAGGCCGTGGCCCAGCCGCTCAAGGTCGAATTCCGCCGCGGCCGGTGGGTGCTCCCGTCGCATCACGACTACCCCGCCGAGGCGGGCGACCGGCTGGCGAAGACGACGGCGGCGTTGCTGGACCTAAAGAAAGACATCGTCGTCTCCGACCGCCTCGAGGATCATGCGGCCTACGGCGTGATCGATCCCCTCGACATGAACGTGGCGAGCCTGGCGGGCCGCGGCAAGCGCGTCACTTTGCGTGACGCGCAGGGGCGCGTGCTGGCCGATGTGGTTCTGGGCAAGACGGATCCCGAGCGCCAGGGCTACCGGTATCTGCGCGTGTCCGGCCAGAAACGCGTCTACAGCGTCAAGACGAGCGCCGACCCGTCGGCGAACTTCCAGGATTGGATCGAAGGGAACTTGCTGCGGCTGGCCGCGAGCGACATCCGCCGCATCACGCTGAACCGCTACCTGGTTGACGAGAGCCTGGGCCGGCTGGCCAACGTCGAGCGCACCGTGATCACGCGCGAGGGAGGCGAGTGGAAGAGCGAAGGGGCGCGTCCGTTGAGCCGCAGCGCCATCGAAGCGCTGACCGGGACGCTCGGGGCGCTGCGCATCTCGGGCGTGCGCCCCAAGCCGAAGCCGTTGGCCGAGCAGTTGCGCTCGGGCCGGCCGCTCGAGATGAGCCTCGAGACGGTGATGTCCCTGCGACAGCGTGGCTTCTTCATCACCCCCGACGGACGCCTGCTCGCCAAGGAAGGCGAGCTGTTCATCGAGACGGCCCGCGGGCTGCTTTACACGCTTCGTTTCGGCGACATCGTGGCGGCGCCGGCCGCGGCCGAGGGAGCCAAAACTCAGGGTGCCGAACAGGACCGCTATCTGTTGGTCACGGTGAGCTACGACGCCGCACGCGCCGCCAAGTACGGCGACGGCGGCGCCGACGGCGAACGCTTGGCGCGCACCTTGAGCGAGAAGTTCGCCGACTGGTATTACGTCATTTCCGGCAAGGACTTCGTGAAGCTCCATCCGCGGAACTGACGGCGGCGCTCTGCGTTCGCCTCGGAGATCCCACCACTGCTTTTTCAGGGAAAGATCCGTCTGCCACCCGCGCTTTCTCCCGCCGATCGGTGAGTGGGCAGCGGTGTGGCGATGTCCAAACTTCAGCCATTCTTTCGGGTAAAGTTTCTTGCCGTCTTTCTCCTCCTGCCGCCCGCCGCCGGCGCGCAGCCGCAGCCGGCCATCACGCTCGACGTCTCGTCCTATTTCGGCGGCTCGCTGGACGACTGGGTGCGGGACGTGGCCTTTGACGCGGCGGGCAACTTCTACCTGGTGGGCGGCACCGAGTGGCCGGGCGTGGCGGCCACCTATCAGATCCTCAACTCCGGGCCGAAAGAGGCCTCCGCCGTGCGCGAGATGAACGTCTTTGTGGCCAAGTTCGACCGCGCCGGCCGGCGCCAGTGGACCACGCTGGTCGGCGGGCCCAACTACGATCGCGCCTACGCCGTCGAGGTCGACGCCGCGGGTTACATCTACGTGGCCGGGCGCGCCGGGCGGGGCTTTCCGGTCACGCCCGGGGCCTTCCAGACGCAGTTCATGGGGGGCAAGGAGGCCGACTTTTACGGTCACCAGGACGGCTTCGTTTTCAAGCTGGCGCCCGACGGGCGGAGCCTGGTCTGGGCGAGCTACTTCGGCGCTTCCGACCCGGGCATGATTCGCGATCTGGCGCTGGATGCTTCCGGCGACGTCTACGTGTCGGCGCAGCGGACGGCCGGCTCGCAGTATCCGGCCGCGGTGCAGGCGGTCTTTGACCGGGGGCCGTATCCGCGGCCGGTGGGGGGCAAGGAGCTGGTGGTGGCCAAGATCAGCTCGGCCGGGGCGCTCTTGTGGGCGCTGCACTTGGCCGGCAGCGGCACCGAGGCGGGCGAGTCCAGCATCCGAGTGGACGGCGCGGGCAACCCGGTGGTGCTGACGGCGAGCAACTCGCGCGACCTGCCGACGACGGCGGGCGCGTGGAGCCGCACGCTGCGCGGGGCCATGGACTTTTATGTGGCCAAGCTGCGCTCGGACGGCGCGGGGCTGCTGTGGGCCACCTATCTGGGCGGGAGCAAGGAGGAGCGCGTGGAGACACACCACTTGGCGCTGGACCGTGAGGGCAACGTGGTGGTGGCGGCGGGGACGCTGTCGACGGACTTTCCCATGGTGGGGGCCTACGACGGCAGCTACCACGGCTCGGGAGGGTCGGGCACGGGGGCCAACACCAACTATGCGGGCGATGCGGTGGTGGCCAAGCTGAGCGCCGACGGCAGCCGTCTGCTGGCAAGCACGTATCTGGGGGGCCGCTACGGCGATCAGGCCGAGGGCGTGTGGCTGGACGGGGAGGACAACGTCTGGGTAACGGGCGGGACCTATTCGGACGACTTTCCGGTTTCGGCCGAGGCGGCGCAGCCGGGCCGGCGGGGGGCGGCCGACGGCTTTGTGGCGCAACTGTCGGCGGGACTGGACCGGCTGCTGTATGCGACCTACTACGGCGGAAGTGGCATCGACTATCTGCGCTGCGCCGCCGTCGATCCGACCGGCTATGTGTACTTCGGCGGGCAGAC
>JBBIMZ010000147.1:0-8042 GCA_037444135.1 Solibacteraceae bacterium | reverse complement strand
CAAAGATTACATCCGAGAGAATGCCGTTCGTCCATGAGAATGTTTGCTAGGCTCACCTTGGCCCTACTCGCGCTGGCGGGCCCGCCGGTCGCCTCCGCGCAGAAGCGCGTTCTCGTGATCACCGCCGACCAGTCCGACTACTTGCTGGCCGCCGGCGGCGCCGTGACCTCGATGATCGCCCAGGGCGCCAGCGCCTGTCTGATCCGGGTCACCAACGACGAGAAGGATTCCTGGGATCTCACGCCCGAGGAGACGGCGCGCCGCGCGCGGCAGGAAAGCGAGGAGGCGGCGCGGATTCTCGGCATTCAGGAGGTCGTCTCGCTCGGCTACCGCGCCGGAGAACTGGGCGGGGTCTCGCCGACCGAGCTCCGCGACCGGATCCTCTTTTATATCCGGCTGAAGCGGCCGGACGTGCTCTTCATCCCCAATCCCTACGCCCATTACGTGGATGTTCTGGATCGCTTTTATACGGGCCAGGCCGCCGAAGAGGCGCGCCGCGCGGCGGCGCTCGAGAACTTCCAGCCGCCCTTCGCCGTCGCCGGGCTTAAACCGCACCTGACTCCGGAGCTTTACTATTACGCCCAGCCGGTCGATCCCCGGCGGCGCGAACCGGAAGCGTCCGCCACCTTCGTTCCCCAGCCGAAAGTCGTCGACATCACGGCTGTGCTCGAACGCAAGCTGCGTGCCGCGCAGGCGCTCAAGACGGCCAACTACAGCATGGCGATGCGCATCCGGCAGCGCCTCGAAGAGACCGGCCGGCGCTTGCCGCTGCTCGACGAAGTCAACGAGGCCTCAGTGAACAAGCTGGTCGAGATCAACGTCCGCAAGCTCGGCGAGATCTGCGCTCAGGAGACGAAGTTCAAGTACGGCGAAGAGTTCCACTACGCCGGCCCGGACTACCGCATCCCGTCCGGCTTTCGCAAGTAAGACGCTATACTGATCTCTGCCATGGCAGGTTCCGGTCGCCGGCGCGCGGCGGCAGCCGCCTGCCTCCTTGTAGCGCCGCTGATTGCGGCACAGGCGCCGCTGCGGGTCACCACGCGTCTGGTCGAGGTGAGCCTCGTCGCCGAGACCAAGGGCGGCGAGCCCGTGACGGACCTGAAGCGGGAGGAGGTCCGGCTTTTCGATCAGGGTCGCGAGCAGCCGATCGCCACGTTCGCGCCGCCGGTCGCCGTCCGGCCGGGTGTGGCCCGTCCGCTGCCGCCCAACAGCTTTTCCAATCGATTGGACCAACTGGGGGCCCCTGCCGCGGCGACGGTGATCCTCTTTGACGGCCTCAACACGCCTCTCACCGACCAGGCCTACGCGCGCCGGCAGGTGGTCAAGTTCCTGCGCGAGCTCCGCCCGGGCGAACGCGTGGCGCTCTATGTGCTCGGCCGGGGTCCGCGGATCCTTCTAGACTTCACGAGCGACCCGGCCGCGTTGCGCGAGGCCCTGGAAAAATTCCAGGGCGAACCTTCGCCGTCGCTCGACGTTCCCCTGTACGACCCGGCGATCTCGGCCGCCGGACATTTTGGCGCCTGGCTGGGCGAGCTCGCAGTGAATCTGATCGAGCACTTCGAGGCGGATCGCGCCTTTCGCACCGCGCGATCGCTGATCGCCATCGCCAACCACCTGGAGCGCCTGCCGGGCCGCAAGAATCTGCTCTGGGTTTCGGGCAGCTTCCCCATCTCGATCGAGCTCGAACAACTGCCTCGTCCGTCGCGCTCCGGGCGCCGGCCGCGCTCGATCTCGCCGGAAATCGAACGCGCCGCCCGCGCTCTGAACGACGCCAACCTGGCCGTCTATCCGATCGACGCGCGCGGGCTGATGGCCCCGCAGGAGTACCGCGCCGATCTGGCCGCCGCCGCCGAACACGTCCCGGGGCGGGATCAGGCGATGTTCGCCACCATGCGCCTGCTGGCCCGCCGCACCGGGGGGCGGGCTTTTTACAACAACAATGACCTGAACGCCGCGATGCGCCGCGCCGCCGAGGACGCCGCCCGCGCCTACGTGCTCGGCTATTACCCGTCGCACCAGGAATGGAATGGGCGCTTCCGGGAGATCAAAGTCGAAGTCGCGCGCCCCGGCGTGGAGCTGCACTACCGCGGCGGCTACTTCGCCCAGCCGGACGAGCCCGCCGAGCCCTGGTACCGCGAACAGGTGCTCGAGAGCGCGCTCTGGAGCCCGCTGGAGGCTACGCGCATCGGTCTGAGCGCGCGCGTCGTGGCCGCCGCTCCCGGCAAGCTCGATTTGGAGCTGGATATCGACGCTCCGGATCTGGTGTTCCAGCGGGCGAAGGGCGAGCTGTGGGAATGCCGGCTGGATCTGTGGCTGGTGCAGCTCGACGGCCGCGATAACCAGGTGAGCACGTACGCGCGGACGAACAACCTGCGGCTGAACCGGGCCACCTACGAACGCGTGCGGGCCGCCGGCGGGCTCCGCCTGGCCGAGCACCTCAACCTGGCGGCCGAAGCGAAACTGGTGCGGGTGCTGGTGCGCGATCTGGCTTCCGGCGCGCTCGGCTCGCTGACGATCCCGCTGGAGCGGCTGCCCCCCGGCGGGCGGCCGCCTACGTGAGCGCTTCGAGCAGCCGGTCGATGTCCTGCTCGTTGTTATAGGGCGCCGGCGAGACCCGCATCCGGTTGCCGATCAGCGTGACCTGAATCCGGGCGCGCTCCAGCCGCCGGCGCGTGTCCTCCATGTCGCGCGGCAGGAACGTGGCGATCGGCGTCTTCTGCTCCGGCGGGGTGATCGGCCGGTAGCTTGCCTCCGGCAGCTCCTTGCGCAGGCGGTCGACCAGCTTGACGGTGTGTTCGAACATGCGCCGGACGCCGATCGCTTCCATCATCCGGAAGGTCTCGTACTGGCCGACGTAACCGGCGTAGTTGAGATTGCCCGGCTCGTAGCGTGTGGCGTCCTTGGGTTCGCGGTAGGGAAACTCCTCTTTGGCCGGATCCGGGCGGTCGACCCACGGCGGATAGTTGAAGTAGACGTAGCCCGGATAGAGCAGATCGCGCAAGACGGCGCCTTGAAGATCCTGTTTGACGTAGAGGAACCCGGCGCCCCGCATGCCCTGGAGCCACTTGTAGCAGGAGCAGGCGGCAAAGTCGATCCCCAGCGCCTTGACGTCGATCGGGACGATGCCCGCGGCCTGAATGATGTCGGCGTAGACATAGGCGCCGCGCGAGTGCGCGATCTCGCTGATGGCTCTGGCGTCCTCGATATGACCGTTGACGTTGGAGACGAGCGTGATGGCCACCAGGCGCGTCTTGCGGTCGATCGCCGCGTCCATGTCTTCGAGGCGGATCCTCCAGTCGCGCGCTTTGACGATGCGCACGTCCATGCCGTGCTTCTTGTGGCCGATGTAACTGTGGAGCGATCCGGCATAATGCAGATCGTTGGTCACCACGTTGCCGCCGGAAGCCTGAATGTCCAGGCCGTTGACGACGATGTTCTCGCCCGCCTTCGTGCATTGGACCAGGGCGATCTCCGACGGAGCGGCATTGATCAGCCGGGCGAACATCGCCCGGACCTGCTTCATCGCCCGGTCGACATATTCGCCGCGCCCTTCGCCGGGTCCGTACATGTGAAAGTCCAGGTACCGCCGGACGCCGTCGGCCGTGTGCCGGCTCAGCGGGCAGTGGGCCGCCGCGTCGAGGTAAGTTTCGTGGAGCGCCCGCGGAAAACTTTCGCGCAGCGAGGCCAGCTCGCCCGAGGCAGCGCCAGCGGCGGCGGCGCCGGCCGCCGCGGATAGAAACCCCCGCCGGTGAAGTTGCATATCGCTCTCCTCTCAGTTCCGGCTAATATGATAGCTGGGTTTTTGCGACATGGATCAACTTTCCACGAGAAGAAACTTTGTCCGCGGGGCGGCGCTCGTGGCCGGCGCGCCGCGCCTGCGGGCCGCCTCGAAAAGCTCGGCGGGCATCTACGCCAAGCTGGGCGTGCGCCCGGTGATCAACGGCGGCGGCACGGTGACGGTGCTCGGCGGCTCGATCATGCCGCCGGAGGTCGTCGAAGCGATGGAACAGGCTTCCCGCTATTTCGTCCGCCTGCCGGAGTTGCAGGAGAAAGCGGGCGCCTATATCGCCAACCTGCTGGGCGTGCCCGCAGCGATGGTCACCGCCGGAGCGGCCTCGGCCATTACGGTGGCGACGGCGGCCTGCGTCGCCGGCGGCGACGCCGACAACCTGGCCCGGCTGCCCGACACCACCGGACTGAAGAACGAGATCGTCCAGCAAAAGAGCCACCGCAGCGGCTATGAGGCGCAGATGCTGCTGGTGGGAACCAAGATCGTGTGGGTGGAAACGCGCGAGGAGCTGGACCGCGCCATCAACGAGCGCACGGCGATGATGTTCTTCCTCAACAAGAACGAACCCGACGGGCGCATCAAGCGCGACGAGTGGATCCGGGTCGGCAAGGAGCGCGGCGTGCCCACTTTCAACGACGCCGCGGCCGACGTGCCGCCTGCCTCGCGGCTCTCCGAGTATGTCCGGCAGGGGTTCGACCTGGTGGCCTTTTCCGGCGGCAAGGGCCTGCTCGGCCCGCAGTGCTCCGGCCTGCTCGTCGGGCGCAAGGACCTGATCGACATCGGGCTCCGCGCCATCAGCCCGCACGGCGGCATCGGCCGGGGGATGAAAGTGGGCAAGGAGGAGATCATGGGTCTGGTGGCGGCCGTCGAGCGGTACCTCAAGGTGGATCACGCCGCCGAACGCCGCCTGCTGGACCAGCGCGCCGAGTACGTCGTCAAGGCGCTCGAAGGCTTGCACGGCGTCGAGTGCCGGATCGACGTGCCCGAGATCGCCAATCACGTGCCGCACGTCGTCATCGGCTGGGATGAAGCCGCGCGGAACCTCACGGCAAAGCATGCCGTCGACCGGTTGATCGAAGGGGAGCCGCCCATCGCGGTTTCGCACGCGGGGCCGGGTGCGCTTCGCGTCTCGATGTGGATGTTGCGCGGGGACGAGCACCGCATCGTCGCGCGCCGCCTGCGCGAGGTGCTTCAGGCCGGTTGAAGCAGCCGTTACCGGCACGCACTTGACCCCGCAGCGACGGTGTGCCATTGTCACTGGTGAGATGAGCAGCACGAATACCTCTGCCACGATGCAGAAGCTTCAGGCCGCCGCGGACCGCTTGAAATGGCCCGTCGTGGTGCTGCTGAGCTTCGGGATGATCATCGCCTACTTCGACCGGGTGAACCTGACGACGGCCATGCCCGCGATGGCGCGCGACTTCGGCTGGAACCCGGCCCAGCAGGGGATGGCGCTTTCGGCCGTTTTTTGGACGTATACGATTTTCCAGATCCCTTCGGGCGTCCTGGTGGACAAGTTCGGCGTGCGCACGCCGTATCTGCTCGGGTTCTTGCTCTGGAGTCTGGCCTCCGCCGGCACGTCGCTGATCGGGGCTCTCGGGAGCCTCGTGGCGATGCGGCTGCTGGTGGGCTTGGGCGAATCCGTCGTCACTCCGGCGAGCATGCGCTACATCCGGCTGCACTTCGATGAGCGGCAGCGCGGCCTCGCCGTCGGCTTGTACATGACCGGAACGAAACTCGGTCCGGCGATCGGCCTGCCGCTGTGCGCCTACCTGGTGGCAGGGCACGGCTGGCGGATGATGTTCGTGGTGATCGGCCTGGCGAGCCTCGTCTGGCTGGTTCCCTGGCTGCTGTGGGTGAAAAAGGACGACATCGCGGCCGTCCCCCGGAGCCGCCAGGCGAGCGCCGGCGGCGAAAGCCTCCAGCGGGTCTCCGCCGGCCAGATCCTGCGCAGCCCGGTCATTTGGGGCGTGATCATCGGCACGTACTGTTACATGTACTTCGTCTACTACTGCATGACGTGGCTGCCCATTTACTTCAAAGAGCGCCACGGCATGTCGATTACAGAGATGGGCTGGTACAGCGGGATGGCGTTCGCGGGGATGGCCATCGTCGGGACTGTGGCGGGCGCGGCGGCCGACTGGGTCATCCGGCGCGGCTACGACCCGATCAACGTGCGCAAAGGCTTCACCATCGCCGGTTTCATCCTGGCCGCGACGCAAACCATCGGGGCTTTCAGCGGCTCGCTCAATGTCACCATCTTCTTCGCCGTCTTCGCCCTGTGCGGGCTGGGGCTCGCAATGCCCAACTATTGGGCGCTGACGCAGACGCTGATTCCCGGCGGCAGCATCGCCATGGTCGTCGGCATCCAGAACACCGCGGCCAACCTGGCCGGGATCGTCGCCCCGTGGCTGACCGGCTGGCTGATTCAAAAGACCGGCAGCTTCGATGCCCCAATCCAGTTCATCGGCGCGTGGCTGCTGCTCGGCGTGGCCGGCTACGTGTTCCTTGTGCGGCGCAAGTACGCGCCCCGGCCCGCATCGTCCTAGTCACCCGGCGCGCGGCTGCGCCGCCGCCCACCGCTCCAGCGAGGCGCACACCGGCAGGAGCAGGAGGCTGAGGAACGACGTCCAAACGCGCGTTTCCCACCAACAGGTCGTCCAGAGGCAGACCGACAGAAACAGCACGAATGCCGCGAGACTTCTCCTCCATCGCCGGTCGATCCAGGGCAAACCGGCGGCAAAGAAGAGCCAAAAGATCCCGAAGAACAAGACCCAGGCCGAAGCGGTGTGGGCCAGGCGGGCCGGCCGCAGATTGAAGTCAATTACGTCCGCAAGGCCGATGACGTGCGGCTGGTAGCCGATGTACCACCGCAGGCCGCCGTAGCAGAGGCCCCAGACGCCCGCCAGTGCGGCGAGCTGAGGCATCCGCCGGCGCCAGTCGCTTCCGTGATAGAGCCCGTAGATCGCCACCAGAAAACAGGCAGTCTCCCGGTTGAAGGTCGCCACGGCCGTCAGGATCGCCAGCGGCACAAGTCGGTCCGCCTGGATCATCGGGAGAGCCATGGCGAACACCGCCGGCTCCAGGAGCGACCACGGCTGATAGTAGTGGTCGCGCAGCGCCGTGTGGATCGAGAACGTCAAGATGCCCTGTCCCGCCAGAGCCACGACCGGCGTGTGATGCCGTCGAATAAAGCGATAGACGGCCGTAAACGACACCCAGAGGGCGGCGAAAGCAAAAAGCCCCTCGGCCAGCACAAAGGCTGGGGGGCCGTTCTGAAGCACCCGCCGCGCTGCACCTTCATAGATCCATTCGATCAGCCACGGCGCCAGCACCCGGTAGACGTACGGGGACGGCGCCGTCCCCTGCAAAATCTGGTTGTGCAGAGCGTAGGCGGGTTCGGCTTTCGGGAGGAGCACATCCAGGACGTAGTAGAACGCGATGGCGCCGGCCGGCAGGAGGAATGCGGCGGCGGCGAGCCGATCGACGAAGTGAAACAGACCATCTTCCGTCAGGGTCCCGAGGGAGATGTTCCGGACTCCGATCGCGGCGGTTAGGCCAGTTCGCATCCCGGCTCCTCCGCGGCCAGCAGTTCAGTCAATAAATAATGGCGGCGCACAGCACTAGCCAGAGGGCGATGCATCCGGCCAGGCACCGGTCCCGAAGCACCAGCCGGGAGGGGTTGCCGCCTTCCCCCTTGACCTGCACAAGGTACAAGTAACGCAGCAGCCCGTAAAGAACCACCGGGACGGTGTAGATCAAACGATTTGTTCCGAGGCGAGCGACGGTCTCCGGCGCCGCCGCATATAACGAGTAGGCCAGCAGGCAGACTGAACACAGCAGGATGTTCAACTGGCCGAGGAAGGCCGGTGTGTAAGCGCTGAGCACCCAACGATGCTCCGCTCCGGCCTGCGTCAACACCAGCAATTCTCCGTGGCGTTTGGCGAACGTCAGAAACAGCGCCAAGAACAACGTGCACAGCACCAGCCAGTGCGATGGCTGAACGCCGACGGCGGCGGCGCCGACCAGCACCCGAATGACGAAGCCGGAAGCGACGGCGAGCGCTTCGAGAATCGCAACGCGCTTCATCCCGAACGAGTAAGCGCCGTTGATGAGCAGGTAGGCCGCTTCGAGCTTCGCCACTGACGAGTTGACTCGGGTCAGGGCCAAGGCAAGACCAGCCGCCATGAGGCAGCCGCCCAGCGCCAGCGCGGCCGGGCCGGAGACTAACCCGCACGCGATCGGACGCCGG
>JBBIMZ010000146.1:0-8070 GCA_037444135.1 Solibacteraceae bacterium | reverse complement strand
GTCTGTTCGAGAAGCGGTCGTTGCGGAGGCGCCTGACTTTCGAGCTGGCGTTCAAGCAGCTCGGCGGCGACTCGGTGAGCAGCAACGGGCCGATCGGCGCGCGCGAGCCGCTCAAGGACGTGGCCCGGAATCTGGAGCGCTGGACCCAGTGCATCGTCGCCCGGACGTTTTCCCAGCAGACTATCGAGGAACTGGCGCACTGGGCCTCGGTGCCGGTGATCAACGCGCTGAGCGATCTGTACCATCCCTGCCAGGCGCTGGCCGACGTCTTCACGCTGCTCGAGCGGTTCGGCGAGCTGCGCGGTCTGAAGCTGGCCTTCGTCGGCGACGGCAACAACGTGGCCCATTCGCTGATGCTGGAGGCGCCGCGCCTGGGCATCGATTTCGCCATCGCGACGCCGCCCGGCTACGAACCGAACGCCGAAATCGCCGCCACGGCCGCCGCGCTGGCGGCTGCGAGCGGCACGAAGTTCCAAGTGACGCACGACCCCGAAGAGGCCGTGCGCGGCGCGCAGGCGGTGTACACCGACGTCTGGGCGAGCATGGGCAAGGAGGCCGAAGCCGACCAGCGGCGCCGGGATTTTGCGCCCTATCAGGTGAGCCCGGAGCTGCTGGGCAAGGCGGCTCCCGAGGCGGTCTTCATGCATTGTCTGCCGGCCAAGCGCGGCGAGGAGACCGTCGATGAGGTGATCGAATCCAACCGGTCGGTCGTCTTCGCGCAGGCCGAGAACCGCCTGCACACGCAGAAAGCGCTGCTTCTGATGCTGCTCGCCTGAGGGCTTCGGCTACAATTCAAGGTTTATGGACAAACCCAAGAAGGTCGCGCTCGCCTACTCGGGCGGGCTGGACACATCGGTCATCATTCCCTGGCTCAAAGAAAACTACGGCTGTGAAGTGGTCGCCATCTGCGGCAACATCGGCCAAGGCGAGGAAGAACTCGAGGGCCTCGAAGAGAAGGCGCGCAAGACCGGGGCCTCGGAAGTGTACATCGAGGACATGCGCGAGGAGTTCGCCACGGACTACCTGTGGCCGCTGGTGCGCTCCGGCGCCGTGTACGAACACAAGTACCTGCTCGGCACGTCGATTGCGCGGCCGCTGCTGGCCAAGCGCCAGGTCGAAGTGGCGCTCAAGACCGGCTGCGACGCGCTGGCGCACGGGGCCACGGGCAAGGGCAACGACCAGGTTCGCTTCGAGCTGACCTACAAGGCGCTGGCGCCGCACCTTCGAGTGATCGCGCCGTGGCGCGAGTGGAACATCGTCTCGCGGGAGGATGCGCTCGAATACGCGGCCCGGCACAATGTGCCCGTCGCGGCGACTTCGAGGAAGATCTACAGCCGCGACCGCAACCTGTGGCACGTCTCGCACGAAGGCGGGCCGCTCGAGGATCCGGCCAACGCCGCTCCGGACGAGATCTGGATGATCACGCGGCACCCCAAGGATGCTCCCGACGTTCCGGGGCGCGTCACCATCGGCTTTGAGGAAGGCGTGCCGGTGTCGGTCGACGGCGAGCGGCTGTCGGGCGCGCGCCTGATCGAGACGCTGAACCGGATCGGCGGCGAGCACGCCGTGGGCCGCGTGGATCTGGTCGAGAACCGGTTCGTCGGCATGAAGAGCCGCGGCTGTTACGAGACGCCCGGCGGAACGCTGATCCTGGCCGCGCTGCGGGAACTGGAGTCGCTGACGCTGGACCGGGCGATGCTGCATTACAAACAGAAGCTGGCCGTCGACTACGCCGAGCTCGTCTACAGCGGGCAGTGGTTCACGCCGCTGCGGGAGGCCCTGGATGCATTTTTTGACCGGATCTGCCGCGACACTACCGGCGAAGTCACCCTCGAGATGTACAAAGGCAACGTCCGGCCGGTCTCGCGCCGGTCGCCGAATTCGCTCTATTCGCTTTCGATCGGCAGCTTCACCATGGGCGCCGACTACGATCAGAAGGACGCGCTGGGCTTCATCAATCTGATCGGGCTGCCCATCAAGATCCGGGCCCTGATGAAGCAGGGCCGCTCGCAATGAAGCTCTGGGGCGGCCGCTTCGAAGGGAGCGCTTCGGAGGTCTTCGAGCGCTTCTCCGAATCGCTTTCCTTCGACCGCCGCCTGATTGCCGCCGACATCCGCGGCTCGCAGGCCTACGCGCGGGCGCTAGCGCACGTGGGAATCCTCACGGAGGCCGAGTGCCGCCTCATCGTCGAGGCCTTCGAGGAGATCCTGGCCGAATCCGGCGCGCCCGGCTTTTTCGACGGCGCGGCCGACGAAGACATCCACACCTTCGTCATTCGCAAACTCCAGGAGCGCACGGGGGCGCTCGCAGGCAAGATCCACACCGGCCGGAGCCGGAACGAGCAGGTATCCACGGACTTGCGGCTCTGGTTGCGCGAAGCCATCGACTCGGTGCGCGGTCTGCTCGCCGAGCTGATGGCGGCGCTGGTGCGGCAGGCGCGGCGCCATCCGCATGCCGTCATTCCCGGCTACACGCACTTGCGGCGGGCGCAGGCGGTTCTGTGGCCGCATTACCTGCTCGCGTACTTCGAGATGTTCTCGCGCGACATCGAGCGCTTCTCCGAGGCCCGCCGCCGCATGAACGTGCTGCCGCTCGGCTCGGGAGCGCTGGCCGGCAGCGCCTTCCCGTTCGACCGCGCGGAGATGGCCCGCCAGCTCGGCTTCGAGGAGATCACGCGCAACAGCATGGATGCGGCGGGCGACCGGGATTTCGTGCTCGACTTCCTCTACGCCGCCTCGGTCACGATGCTTCATTTGAGCCGCCTGGCCGAGGACTGGATCCTCTATTCGAGCGACGAGTTCGGCTGGCTGGAGCTGGCCGACTCGGTCACCAGCGGCTCGAGTCTGATGCCGCAGAAGAAGAATCCGGACTCGCTCGAACTCATCCGCGGCAAATGCGGGCGCGTCTGGGCGGCGCTCAGCTCGCTGTTCGTGACGCTCAAGGGCCTGCCGATGACCTACAACCGCGACCTCCAGGAAGACAAGCCGCCGTTGTTCGAGGCCTTCGATCAGCTGGCGGCGAGCCTGGAGATGGCACGCGTTGTGGTCGATTCGGCGCAACTGCGGCCGGAAGCCGCCGCAGCCGCCACCGAGACGGGCTGGCTGGTGGCGACCGACCTGGCGGAAGCGCTGGCCCGCCGCGGAGTGCCCTTCCGCCGGGCGCACGAGCTGGTCGGGCGGCTCGTGCTCGAGAGTCTCCGCCGGGGTAAGAAGCCCGCGGAGTGGACCGGCGAGGAGCTGGCCGCCTTCGCACCGGAGTTCACCCCGGAGATGGCTCAACTCCTCCGGCCGGAAGTGGGCCTGAGGACGCGGGAGATCCCCGGAGGCGCCGGACCGGAGTCGGTGGCCGCCGCGCTCGAAGCGGCCGAGCGGCGCCTGGCGGAACTGGCGCCATGAACAAGAGCTACCGCCAGGGCCAGATCCTGAATCTGATCCGGCGGCAGCGCATTCAGACCCAGGAGCAACTGGCGCGCGAACTGGCCCGGCTGGGCATCCAGACGACCCAGGTGACCCTCTCGCGCGACATCCGCGAGCTCGGCCTCGTCAAGACCCCCGCCGGCTACCGCCAGGTCGACGAGGCGGCGCGCGCCCGAGGTCCGGATTTCGCCTCCGTGGCGACGGAATTCCTGCTCGACATCCGCGTGGCGCAAAACCTGGTCGTGCTGAAGACCTCGCCGGGCAACGCCAACACGCTGGCCGCGGCTCTGGACCGCGAGGAATGGCCCGAGGTGGTGGGCACGGTCGCCGGCGACGACACGGTGCTGGTGGTGGCGCCCGACGCCGCCACGGCCGAATCGATCCGTGCGAAGCTCGCGCATTTTCTCTGACTGCTCAGAATGAGCAAACCGGCAAGGCGGTAACGCCCGGAGCCAGCGGAAGCGAGACCTCGCCGGTGTGGACGACGTATCCGGGCCCCGACTGTGCGGGAAAATCACGGCGGAAGCGTTCGATGTTCTGCGCCAGCGCGGGTCTGGGCGTCGCCGTCAGCTTCACTTCGATGGGAATGAGCGTTCCCGCCGACTCGACGACAAAGTCCACTTCGACGCCCGCGGCGGTCCGCCAGAAATAGACTTGCGGTTCCTGAGCCCGGTGGACGAGAGTCCGAACGAGCTCGCTCAAGACGGCGGTTTCGAGAATGGCCCCGCCCAGCGGCCCGCGCGCCGCATGCTCCGGATCGCGGAGCCCGACCAGATGGCAGAGCAGGCCGGTGTCGGTGAAGTACACCTTCGGGCTCTTCACCAGCCGCTTGCCGATGTTGGCGAAGTAGGGACGGAGCACGACGACCTGATACGTGGCTTCGAGCAAGGAAAGCCACGCCTTCACGGTATTGACCGCAAGGCTCAGATCGCGGGCCAGGTCGCTCAACCGGAGCAACTGGCCGCTTCGTGCCGCCAGGGCGCGCAAGAAGGCCTGGAACGAATTGAGGTCCCCGATCTGGCGCAGCGTACGGACGTCGCGCTCCAGGTAGGTCTGGACGTAGCTGCTGTGCCACAGCCTGATGTCCCGGCTAGGGTTGGCCACCAGCTCGGGGTAGCCTCCGCGCAGCAGAGCCGGCCACAGCCGCTCCGGCGCGAGCAACGGGGGGACGTCGGCTTCCGGGCGCTCCCACGGCAGGGGCCGCTCCGGCATGCCCGCGGATTCCCGAAACGAGAGAGGCAGTAATTTGAGCATCGCCGCGCGGCCGGCCAGCGATTCGGACCCGCGAGCCGACAGGAGCAGGTTCTGCGACCCGCTCAACAGGAAGCGACCGTAGCTGCTCCGGTCGCTGTCTATGCGCTCCTTGATGTAGGGCAACAAGTCCGGGGCGTGCTGAATCTCGTCGAAGATCACGGGAGGCGGGAACGAGGCCAGGAAACCGCGCGGATCGGCTGCGGCAGCCGCCTGAAAATCCGGTAACTCGAGCGAGACGTAGCGGTGCGAGGAGCCGAACAGATGTCGCAGCAGGGTGGTCTTGCCGGACTGGCGGGGGCCGGTGAGGACGACGGCGGGGAACTCGGCTGCGGCGCGGCGGAGGACAGGTGCGAGGGCGCGGGGGAGGAGCACGGCCCACCATTATTTCATTCAGCAGCACTTCGGCCGCCCGTATCTCGCCTGGAGCCGCGCGTCGCTGAACCGCCGCCACTCCTCCGGTGAATGCGGGCGGCCGTGAGCCGCCAGGTGACGCTCATAGGCGCTCTGGTCGGAAAGCTCCTTCAGCAATCCCAGCAACAGGCGCCCGGCTGTCTGGAGGCGTTTGCTCATATCTCCTCCGGCGAGAGTTTCGAGAGCACGAACGGTGACTCGACCAGGCGCGCCTCGCGCGTCCCGCGCAGGATGCCTACCCACAGGCGCACCGAGTCGAGCAGGATCGTCGTGACCAGAACCAGGAAGATCCCGCAAACGACGGCATCCAGGCGGTTGTTGAAAATCAGCGCCTGGACTTCAGCGATTTTTCCGGCAGGCACCTTGCCGGCCGCCAGATCGGCCTGGAGTTTGGCCGCCTGGGCGAGAAAGCCGACGCGCGGCGCTTCCGAGAAGATCTTCTGCCAGCCCGCCGAAAAGGTTACCGTGACCAGCCACGCCAGAGGCGCGACTGTCACCCACATGTAGCGGGCGCGGTGCATCTTGATCAGGATCGTGGTGGCGACGCACAGGGCGATGGCGGCCAGGAGCTGGTTGGCGATGCCGAACAGCGGCCACAGCGAGTTGATGCCGCCGAGGGGGTCGCGCACGCCCTGCACGAGGAAGTAGCCCCAGGCCGCGACGACGGCCGCGCTGGTGCCGATGACGCCGGGCATCCAACTGACGCGCCCCAGGGGCTTGTAGACGTGCCCCAGCAGATCCTGAAGCATGAAGCGCCCGACGCGCGTGCCGGCGTCGAGGATCGTGAGGATGAACAGCGCCTCGAACATGATGGCGAAGTGATACCAGAAGCCGAGCAAGGCGCGGCCGGCGCCGCTCCCGGCGAAGATATGCGCCATGCCGAGGGCTAACGACGGCGCGCCGCCCGTCCGGTAGAACAGCGTGTGCTCGCCGACGCCGGCGGCCAGCTCTTCCATCTGCTCGACGGTGACGGGAAAGCCCCAGCGCGTGATCGTGGCCACCGCCTCGGCCGAAGTGGCGCCCACGACCCCGGCCGGGGAGTTGACGGCGAAGTAGACACCCGGCTGGAGCACGCAGGCGGCGATCATCGCCATCAGAGCCACAAAGCTTTCGAGCAGCATCGAACCGTAGCCCACCGGCAGCGCATGGCCCTCGCGCGCAATCATCTTGGGCGTCGTGCCCGAGGAAATCAGCGAGTGGAAGCCGGAGATGGCGCCACAGGCGATCGTGATGAAGCAGAAGGGAAAGATCTTACCGGCGAAGATCGGGCCGTTGCCGTCGACGAAGCGCGTGAAAGCCGGCAGCTCCAGTTGCGGCCGGACGATGAGGATACCGACGCCGAGCATGAGAACGACGCCCAGCTTGACGAACGTGCTCAGGTAGTCGCGCGGCGCCAGCAGGAGCCAGACCGGCAGGGCGCTGGCAAGAAAGCCGTAGACGATGATGCAGAAGGCCAGCGTCATCCCGCTCAAAGTGAACAGCGGGCCGAGCACGGCGTGCCCGGAAACCCACTGCCCGCCGAAGATGCCGGCCACGACGAGCGCAAAGCCGATCAGAGAGCATTCGAGCACCTTGCCCGGCCGCCAGTAGCGCAGGTAGAGCCCCATGAAGACAGCGATGGGCATCGTCGCCGCGATCGTGAAGGTGCCCCACGGACTCCCCTTCAAGGCGTTCACCACCACCAGCGCCACGACGGCCAGCAGGATGATCATGATCAGCAGCACGGTCAGCAGGGCCGTCAAGCCGCCCACGCGGCCGATCTCCTCGCGGGCCATCTGGCCGAGCGACTTGCCGTCGCGGCGCATCGAGCAAAACAGGATCACGAAATCCTGGATCGCGCCGCCGAGCACGGCGCCGGCGATGATCCACAGCGTGCCCGGCAGGTAGCCGAACTGGGCGGCTAGCGTCGGGCCGACCAGCGGTCCCGGGCCCGCGATCGCCGCGAAGTGGTGGCCGAAGAGGATCCACTTGTTGGTCGGCTCGAAGTCATGGCCGTTGCGGAGCCTTTCGGCCGGCGTGGCGCGCTCGTTGTCGAGCGCCATCACCTTGGCGGCGATGAAGGCGGCGTAGAAGCGATAACCGATCAGGTAGATGCACGCCGCGGCGACCACCAGCCAGAAGCTGTTGACCGGCTCGCCGCGCTCCAGCGCCACGTCGGCGATCGCGAATGCACCGAGAATGGAAACCCCCGCCCAGAGAAGGCGTCCCACGATCTTTTTCATCGGTGTCGATTGTAGCAGGCGACCCGGGGCGGATCCGGCGCTTCACGCTAACCGAACCGGAAAACGGCGGCGCCGAGCAGATACACGACGACCGGCACGACGAGCAGCGCCAGCGCGTCGAGCGCCACGCCGGCCCGGAACATCGCCGGCACCGTGATCCAGCCGGTCGAGAAGACGATCGCGTTCGGCGGCGTCGCCACCGGCAGCATGAAGGCGAAGGAGGCCATGATCGTCGCGGGAATCAGCAACAAGTAAGGGTTCACGCCGAACTGCAAGGCCGCTTCGGCCAGGATCGGACTGATCATCAGGATCGTGGCGACGTTGGAGGTCATCTCCGTCAGCACGACGGCGAGGATGCACGCGGCCGGGAACAGGATCCATACCGGCGCGCCCTGGAGCGCCCTGAAGACCTCCCCGAACCAGGCCGCCAGACCGCTCTTTTCCATGCCGGCCGCCATCGCGAAACCGCCGCCGAAGAGAATCACCACGCCCCAGGGCAGTCCCCGTTCGATCGTCGGCCAGTCCATCACGAAACGCTCCCAGCGGCCCTTCCACTCGAGACCCCCGCGACGGTTTACGGGAATCAGGCAAAGCAGGACGGCCGCGGCGACCGCCACCGTGGCGTCATGCAAGTATTCCGCATGGGCGAACAACGCCGACCAGCCCAGGACCGCGAATTCGCCGAGGCGGATCGGCCGGCGGAAGATCCACAGGGCGGCCGTCACGGAAGCTACGACCAGAACGATCTTCTCCGGCGGAGACATCGG
>JBBIMZ010000145.1:0-8099 GCA_037444135.1 Solibacteraceae bacterium | reverse complement strand
AACGCACCTTGATAGCCCGGTGCATTTCGCGCAAGGCCGCCGCAGCGTCGACCAGATTCCCGTGTCTGAGTTGATCGGTCCGGCCGTCGTGGTCGACATCAGCGACGCTTCCCGGCGCGACCGGGATTATCAGCTCACCGTGGAGGATCTGGAGCGCTGGGAAGCGCGCCATGGGCGGATCCCGCGCGGCGCCGTCGTGCTGGTGCGTACCGGATGGGGCAACTACTGGCCGGACAAGAGAACGTATCTCGGAACCGACAAGCCGGGCGACACGGCGAATCTGCACTTCCCCGGAATCTCCGAAGCCGCGGCGGGATGGCTCGTTCGCGAACGCGCTCCTCGCGGGGTCGGCATCGATACGGCGAGCATCGATCACGGCCCGTCGAAGCTCTTCCGGGCCCACCAGGTGTTCTGCGCCGCAGATGTCTACGCGCTGGAAAACGTGGCCAACCTCGACCAGCTTCCACCCACCGGCGCCACGCTGATCGCCCTGCCCATGAAGATCGCCGGCGGCACAGGCGCGCCGGCGCGCCTCATCGCATTGCTTCCCGAAGGCGGCGTCCCGAAGTAGCGGCCGGCGCCCTCAGGGAAGTTTTTTGCATTCCGGCGCGCCTTTGTTGTGGACAAAACGCTCGAATCTGTTTACACTGAGTCCTAGTGAGGTATTGCGCTTCTTGCGGCGGCGGGGCTGTCTTCGTGCCCGGCGCGCGCCGGCCCGAACTTGCTGAGAATCACGATCCGCGGGAACTTGCGCTCCCGCAGCAGCGCAGGGCAGCTCGGCGCGAGACCCCATCCCGATTCACATCCGTTAATTAATGTATCCACCCAGATCCGGACAATTTTCACGCTCGTTTCGCCGGCCCAGGGAAAACGTGAATGAAACGATCCGTGCGCGCGAAGTGCGCGCCGTGTTTCCCGACGGCCTCGTCGAGATCATGCCGACGCACCTGGCCATCAAGAAGGCCAAGGAGATGGGCCTTGATCTAATTCTGATCGCGCCCACCGCCGAGCCTCCGGTCGCCAAGGCGATGGATTACGGCCAGTGGCAGTACGAGCAGAAGAAGAAACAAAGCGAGGCCAAGAAGAAACAGCACGTCATCCAGGTCAAGGAATTGAAGTTTCGGCCGAACACCGACGACCACGACTACGAGTTCAAGAAGAATCACGCGATCCGTTTCCTCAAAGAAGGCAACCGCGTGAAAGCCGTCGTCCAGTTTCGCGGCCGGGAGATCGCCCACGTCGATCTGGGCCAGAAGCTGCTGATGCGTTTTGCCAACGACCTGGCCGAGTACGGCGCGATCGAAGGCCAGCCTCGCCTGGAAGGCCGGATCGCCCACGTCATCATCGCCCCTGTCAAACAGCAAAAGAAGAAGAAAGAGACCGACGCCGCCGTGCCCGCGCCCGTGCCGCCGGCGTCCGCTTAGAACTTCTCGACGGTGAGGCGCGCCGGAGCAGGAGGGCTGCCCGCCCTGACCGCCGGAACCTCAACGGCCAGCCGCCGCAGGGTGATCGAGCCCCGTTCGGTCCGCAACCGGACGGGCGCCGGGCCCCGGCCCCCTTCGATCACGGCGCCTCGGCTGCGGCGCTCCAGGCGGAACTCCCGGCCCAGCTCATTGATCACCTCCCCGTGCTCGGCGGCGGCGAGGAGATTGAAATCGGCTGTATGCGGCACGGCCAGATCGATGTCACCCACCTGGACGGAGACCTTCAACGGGCCGAGCGGGGTCCGCGCCGGGCGCAACGTCACATCGCCCCGCTCGATCTCGATTTCGACCTCGCCCGTCAGGTCAGCCAGCTCGACATCGCGCGTTTGCGACTTCAGCCGCACCGGACCCTCCAGCCCGGCGCCGCTCAGCCGCCCCAAAGCCATTCGCACCCGGCCCGGCAGGCGTCGTACCCGGAACTCCGTCCGCCGGCTCTCGAACTCCAAACCGCCTTCGAGCTTGCGAAACTCGAGCTCCCCGGAATAGGAACCCTGGACGACGACGGGTCCGCGCACGTTTTCCATCTCGCCGTCTTCCCCACGGCCGCGCAGGCTGACTCCGCCGTGGACGTTGACCGCGCGCGCCAAGCGGTAGTGGCGCACTTCGAGGCGCGCCCCGCCGCCGATTTCGGCCAAGCGCACCGCCGCCTCCTCGCTTTCCACGAGGACGTCGCCGGTCAGGTTGGTGACGTCGATGTCCCCATCCCGGGCGCGCACCACCACCGCGAAATTGGCCGGCACCGTGATCGCCAGATCGGAAGAGACCCAGGCCGCCGGCTCGGCCGGCGCTCGGGGCAGGCGCACCACGACGTCGTCACCCTGCGGTAGCACTTCGAGCGGCGTGCGGCTGCGAAGTTGTTCGGCCGCGGCGCGGTCCAAGGCCCGGACCGTGGTCCGGCCCTCGACTCGCACTTCGGTCACCGGCGCGCCTGCAATCCGGACGCCGCCGCGCGGGATCTCGACGACGACCCTCCGAGCGTTGCCGGCCGGCTGGACCGCCGCCAGCGGGAAATCGTACGGCTTGCCGAGCCATTCGACGCCTTCGACGGTGATCCGCAGCGCCGGCCAGTGATGGCGCATCACGTCGGCGGTCGCCCCCGCCAGGCACAGGAGGGCCACGAGGGCCCACTCGCCTCCCGAGAGCCCGGCGCGGGGCAACGGTTGCGACCGCGCCGCCCACACCAGAATCTCCACCAGCCGCAGGAGCCCCCAAGCCACCAGCAGACACGGCCAGTAGAGCGCGATGCCGCTCAAAATCGGCCACTCCGGGCGCAGGTTGTGAACTAGCAGCAAGACGCCGAGCGCCATCAGCAGAATCGGACCGACCACCGAGCGGTTCTTCATGGCGCAAAACCCTCCGGAAGACCGGCCTGGGGAGGCTTACGCCCGGAGCTGCGCTCGAACAGCCGGAGCAGCCCGTAGACGATCACCAGCACCGGCCATGTCTGGCTGAATCGAAACGGACCGAAGTGGTCGACGAGAAAGAGCACGCCGAGCGTGATCAGCACCACCGGTCCTCGGATCGCCGCCAGTAGCGAACTCCCCGCCCTTTTCATAACTTCGGCTCCCAATCCGAAAGCGGCGGACGGCCGCCGCCCCCCAGCCGCGCAAAGAGCATGTAGGCTCCCAGCACGATCAAGACCACCGGCCAGAACCGCACCAGCTGATAGAGCCGGATGATCTCAAAGTTCAGCAGGAGAAACAGGACTCCGAGCGCGATCAGCACCACTCCGGTGACGCTCGAACCGGCCCCCGGCCGGACGGCAAACAGGCTGGAGAACTCATCCACCGACTGGCCGAGTTGGCGTTTCTTGGCCGTGTGGTAAGCCTCGAACGCCATGTAGAAAAACCACACCGTCAGCAGCATGCCGAACAGCGGCTCCAAACCAGAGGCGTCCGAACTGAGAATGCTCACCAGCAGGCCGAAGACGATGACGTGCACCAGTCCCTTGGCGTATTGCCCGTTGTAGATCGCCCCGACACCGGGAATCAGCCCGAGCAGGAACGCGAGACCGGGGGAGGCGCCGCCGCCCGGCGGGGGCGTCCACGGTGGCGCCGGTGGGGGCTCCGGAGCGGCCGGCGCGTGCTGCGCGCAATAGATGATCCCCTGCGCCAGGCGCACCTCGTCGGTCCCCAGCGCTTTGCCGCACACCCGGCAGTAACCTGCCGGATGGGCCGCTGGCTTGGTTTCGTTGACATCCGCGCTGTTCATCGTGGCTGACTCCTTTTTCCCGTATCCGGCGATGGCGGCGCCGGAACCGCTTCGGCCGGCGGAACTTCCCCCGGCGCCGGGCCGGCTTCCTGCTGGTGGGACCACTCGTTGAGCCGGTTGCGAATCTCGTAGACCACACGGAGATTCTCGTAGTATTTCACCAGGCTGTCCCAGGCCCGGTGCAGCCGGTCGTCCACCGCGGCGATGACCGCCGACGGCCGCAAGTCCGCCGGCTTCAGCGTGCGCTCGGGCATACCCAGCGATCTTGCCAGCAAGGAGATCGACAGGATCGTCATCGCCATTCCCATCGCGAACCGGGGCTGGAGTACCGGTTCGAACCATCGCCCTGCGAGCGCGCGCAAGCCCCGCCGTTTCCCTGCCGGCGGCGAAGTGGAGACATGAAACAGTAGGCCGGTGACCAACGCGTCCGGCGGTTCGACCGGCTCGGCGCGCCTGGCAAACGCCACGACCGCCGCCACATCTTCGGCCAGTTGCGCACACGCCGGGCATCCCGCCAGGTGCTGGCCCACCGCGAGCGCGCGTTCCGGCTCCAGCGTCCCGTCGACGTAGTCGCAAAGCAAGGCTTCAAGCTCGGCGCACGTCAATGAGCTGTTCCCCTGCGGCGTCATACCAGCACCTTCTGGCGGCGCAGAATCCTCGCCAGCTCGGCCCTTCCCCGGTTGAGACGGGACTTGACCGTTCCTTCGGGTACGTTGAGGATCGCCGCGATGTCGCGGTACTCGAGCCCTTCCAGGTCTCGCAGCACAACCGTCTCGCGAAGTTCCGGCGACAGCTTCTGAAGCGCGGCCTGAAGCACTTCGCTCGCCTCGCGTCCCGACAGCATCGCATCAGCCCGGCCGTCCGGCGACGCGCGTTCTTCCAGCACTCCCAGCTTCTCCTCGATCGACTCGGTCACCCGCTCGGTCTTGCTCCGGCGGTAGTGATCGATGAGTAGATTCCGGGTCAGCCGGCCCAGCCAGACCGTGAACGTCCCCTCGGATCTCCGGAAGCTCTTCAGCGTGCGAAACACGCGGAGAAAAACTTCCTGCGTGATGTCCTGGGCGTCAGCCGCCGAATTCGTGAAGCGGTAGCAGATCGAATAGACGCGCCGCGTGTGGTTGCGGACAAGATCTTCCCACGCGGCCTCGTCTCCGCTCAAGCAACGCTCCACCAACCTCGCGTCGGCATCCAAGGTTGTGCCCGACTCCGCGGACCAGTCCTGCGGCAGCCCTATCCGGCGGCCGAGGCCGGAGGTTGGGCCAAGTGGCCGGGCTGTCGCGAAAGCTGCCATGCGTCCCTCGGGAGGCGCCTCCGGGCGCTCATTGCGCCGGAGTCGGCGCTCCAGCTAGAGAAACGAGGAATTATCATGAAAAGTTCGCTCGTAGGGTCCGCCCTGGCCCGCAGTCCTACATTCTAGCTCCGATCCGGCGGCGGCGCGCGGCAAAGCACTAGGATGGAGAACAGCCCCCGGGTCGTGGAGGTGGCTATCGCGACTCCAAGAGCAGGCAGAGAGTGGCGGCTGGTTCTCGCCGTGCCGGCGATGGCGGCCGTGGCCGTCCTGCTCGCCTACCGCTGGCGAGAACTGGGTTTTGAGTGGGCGGAGTTCGCCGGCACGTTCCGCCAGTTGCGGTGGCCTTGGGTGGCGCTGGCGGCTCTTCTGGCGCTGGCGACCTACCTGGGCCGGGCTTTGCGCTGGCAGGTCCTGCTGCGGCCGGTTCAGCCCCGCTCCCGCCTCGGCGGCCTGCTGGCGGCCACTGCGATCGGCTTTACCGCTATCGTCCTGTTCGGCCGGGCCGGAGAGCCTGTCCGGCCCTACCTGATCGCCCTCAAGGAGAAAGTTTCGTTTTCGTCCCAGATCGCGGCATGGCTCATGGAACGCATGTTCGATCTGCTGACGGCGCTGCTGATTTTCGGCTTCGCGCTCAGCCAGGTCGACCAAGCGGCCGTCTCGGTGGGGCCGGCGCTTGCGTGGGTTTTGCGGGCGGGGGGTTACGTGGCCGCGCTGGCCGGCCTGGCCAGTTTGGGCATCCTGGCGGCGTTCGTGCGCCTGTCCGGCGCCATGCGGCGCCGCCTGCTCGATGCCCTCGCCTTCCTGCCCCAGCCGAAGCTCGAGCGGCTCGAGCGCCTTGTCGATGCGTTCGCGCAGGGCATGGCATCGGCCGGCAACGGCGGCTATGTCGTCCTGCTGGCTTTCTACAGCCTGCTGGAGTGGGCGCTCATTGTTCTTTGCTACGCCAGCCTTTTCCAGGCGCTTCCGGCGACGGCTTCCTTCACGCTGCGCGAAGTGGTCATCTTTGTCGGCTTCGTCGCTTTCGGCGCCGTGGTCCAGATCCCGGGAATCGGCGGCGGCGTTCAAGTGGTTTCCGTGGTCGTGCTCCGAGAACTTTTCGGGGTGGCGCTCGAGCCCGCCACGGGACTGGCGCTGCTCATCTGGCTCATCACGTTCGTGATCATCCTCCCGTTCGGACTGGCACTGGCCTTCCATCAAGGTCTGACCTTCGGCAAGCTCCGCAAGCTCGAGCAGGAGGCGGCCGCCCTATGACCTGCCCCTTCTGCGGCCACCAGGGAGACCGCGTCATCGACTCGCGGGAAAGCAAGGAGGGCGATCTGATCCGCCGGCGCCGGCAGTGCCTGGCCTGCGAGCGGCGCTTCACCACCTACGAGCGGATCGACGAGATCCCGTATATGGTCGTCAAGAAAGACGGCCGCCGCGAGAAATTCGACCGCCAGAAAGTCCTCAACGGCTTGCTGCGGGCCTGCGAGAAACGTCCGGTCAGCATGGCCAATCTCGCCGCCATCGTCGATGAAGTGGAATCCCGCCTGAGCGAGCGTCCGGACCGCGAGATCTCGACCGCCGAGATCGGCGAGTTGCTGATGGAGCGCCTCCAGGCGCTCGACAAGATCGCCTACGTGCGCTTCGCCTCCGTCTACCGCGACTTTCAGGACGTCGAAGCGTTCTTTGCAGAGCTGGACCGCCTCGTGCGCCAGAAGCGGCCGTAGACGCCGCGGCCTGCCGGTGGGCTAAAATGCAAGGTGAGCCGGTTCTTCATCCTGGACCGTCTCGGATCTCTCTGATACACTTGCCGATGTGAGCGAAGCCGCCATGAGCGAACGTTGTCCCCTCACTCCGCGAGCTGCCGAGATCCTCACGTCCGTGGTGGAGACCTACATCCAGACGGGACGTCCGGTGGCGTCTCGCTCGATCTCAAAGCTGCGCCGGCACTCCCTCAGCCCGGCTTCGATTCGCAACGTCATGGCGGACCTGGCCGAGGAAGGTTACCTGTCGCAGCCGCACACCTCGGCCGGCCGGGTTCCCACGGAGAAAGCGTTCCGCCTCTTCGTCCGCTCCCTGGGTGCCTGCCGCCTTCTCGAGCCCGAACTCGAGGAGTTGCGGCGCCAACTCAGCCAGGCCGACACGGTCGCCGAGCGCGTCGAGCGGTCCTCCCACATTCTGGTCGAGAAGACTCATGGGTTGGGCATCGCCGCGGCCATCCCCACCGCCGGCCAGACGCTCGATCAGGTCGAGTTGCTGGCGCTGGCCGACCGGCGCGTGCTGATGGTCGTGGTCACGCGCGACCGGATGGTGCATAACCGGTTGGTGACGCTCGACGAGCCGATCAGTCAGGACGAGCTGAACTCGATCCGCAACTACATCAATGTCAACTTCAGCGGCTGCGTGCTGGCCGAGGTCCGGCGGCGGCTTCAGCTGCGCCTGGAACAGGCCAGCGCCGCCTACGACGCCATCCTTCGCAAGCTCATCGTGCTCTACGAGAAGGGGCTGCTCGAAATGGAGCTGACGCCGGAGGTCCATATGGAGGGCGCCGCCAACCTGGTCGGCGTCGACCTGCACTTGACGCGCGAGAGGCTCCGCGAGCTGTTCCAGGCGCTGGAGGAGAAAAAGCGAATCTTGCAGCTTCTGGACCGGTTCCTGGAGGGGGCGGCCGGCGAGGTGTCCGTTCAGGTCGGTCTGGGCGAAGCCCATTCCAGCATGAAGGAGTTGTCGCTCATCGGCATCTCCGTGGCGCTGGCCGGCGGCCTGAACGCCAAGATCGCCGTCATCGGTCCGATGCGCATGAACTACCCGAAAGTGATGTCGGCAGTGCTGCATGTCGGACAGGCTTTTCAGAGTGTCAACGCCTGAAGCGGGTGACGGCGCCGGCCGCGGCCCGCGCAGATTTTTGCCAGGTGCAAATCCAGTGAGCGACGAAAACGATCTTCAGCAAAGCAATGCGTTCTCCGACTCGGGCGCGCCGCCGCGTGCGGGAGAGGCTCCGCCGGCCGGGGAAACCGCCTCCGGTCTGGAGGCGGTCGACCAGGTGGCGCTCGATGATCTGGCCGCCCAGCTCGAGGCGGTCACGGTCGAGCGCGACCGCCTCGCAGGCGAGAATGAGGAACTCCAGGACC
>JBBIMZ010000144.1:0-8143 GCA_037444135.1 Solibacteraceae bacterium | reverse complement strand
ACCGGTTTGCCGGAGGCGAGCGCTTCGACCGGCGCCAGCCCGAAATCCTCCTCCCCGGGCAGGATCAGCGCCCGGCAACGCGCGTACAGCTCGGAAAGCTCCTCCTCCGTGACTCGCCCGCAGAACTCGACCGAGCGACCGGCCAGCCGTCTCAAGCGCGCATACTCGGGCCCGTCACCGACGATGCGAAGCCGCCGTCCGCGGGCGCCGTACCAGCGCACCGCCACATCGACGCGCTTGTACGCCGCCAGTTCCGACACCACCAGGTCGTAGTCTTCCGCCGGCTTCCAGTAAAACCGCTCCACCCGGACAGGCGGATGAATCACCGTCGCCTCCCGCCGCCATGCCCGCCAAATGCGCCGCTGCACATTCCGGCTGTTGGCGACGAACTCGTCTACGCGGGCCGCCGTGGCGTAGTCCCACACCCGAAGCCAGCTCGCCAGCGGCGCCAGCGCCGCCGCTTTCCACCGCGGCGTCCACTCCTTCAAATATGCCGGGTACAGCTCCCAAAGATACCGCATCGGCGTGTGGCAGTAACAGATGTGCCGGCCGGCCGCCGGCGCCAGCACTCCCTTGGCCGGCCCGGATTCGCTGCTGATCACCAGGTCGTAGCCGCGCAGATCGAACTGCTCGAGCGCCAGCGGCATCAGCGGCAGCAGCGACCGGTAATAGCGCCGCAGCGGGTTCAGAAATGAGGCCGTCACGCGGTGGCGCCGGATGGTCTCGCTCACGCCCTCGGGGTCGTAAAACAGAGTGAACAGGTCGGCGTCCGGAAACAGCCGGCACAGCGCCTCGATGACGCGCTCGCCGCCGCGCATCTTCAGCAGCCAGTAGTGGACGATCGCCACGCGCATCGCCGCCCCCTCCCGTCATGATCCCACCCGGCGCCGCTTGTAAACTGGAGCAAGCCATGAACTGCCGCGCCTCGATCGTCCTCCTGGCTCTGCTGGCGCCTGCCCGCGGCTCCGCGCAAGCCGAGCCCCGTCACCTGGCTCCGATCCTCGAACAGCCCATCCTGCGGCCCGAGACGGTCGGCGCCGAATGGCAGCGGTACCTGATCCGGAAGGTGCCCCCTCTGCCGCAGCCGGCCTCGGCCGACCAGTGGAGCCGGCGCGCCGCCGAGCTCCGGCGCCGCCTGCTCGACGAGATCATCTTTCACGGCTGGCCCCGCCACTGGGTGGAGGCTCCTCCGAACTTCGAAGACCTCGGCCCGCTCCCCGGCGGCAAAGGTTACCGCATGCGGAAGCTGCGCTACGAAATCGTGCCCGGCTTCTCTTCGACGGCGATCCTTTACGAACCGGAGACCATCGCCGGCAAGATCCCCGCCATCGTCAACGTCAACGGCCACGTCGGCCCGCCCGGCAAGTCGGTCGAGTACAAGCAGAAGCGCTGCATCAATCAGGCTCTGCGCGGCATGCTCGCGCTCAATCTGGAGTGGATCGGTTTCGGCGAGCTCAGCCATCCCGAGAACGCCCACTGGTACGGCGGCCACCTGGATCTGGCGGGCGCCAACGCCGCCGGCCTGTTCTACCTGGCAATGCGGCGGGGCCTGGATTTCCTCGCCGGGCATCCCAAGGGGGCCCGCTCGCGCATCGGCGTCACCGGCCTGGCCGGGGGAGGCTGGAAAACGATTGTCTTGAGCGCGCTCGACGAGCGCGTCGCCGCCGCCGTACCCGTGGCCGGCTACAGCAGCGCGGTCTCGCGCATCGAACGCCCGCAGGATGTCGGCGACATCGAGCAGAACGCCACCGACATGCTGACCGTCGCCGATTATCCCCACCTGACCGCCATGCGCGCTCCCCGCCCGACGCTGCTTATCTACAACGCCGAAGACGACTGCTGCTTCCGCGGCAACTTGGTCCGGCCCTATATCTTCGACTTCGTCAAACCCTTCTTTGCGCTCTACGGCGCCGGCGACCGGCTCGCCTGGCACCTGAACACCGATCCGTCCGACCACAACTACCAGCTCGACAACCGCCGCCAGGCCTACGGCTTCTTCACCCGGCACTTCCAGCTCCCGGTCACCGACGAGGAGATTCCCGTAGACGCCGAAATCAAGAGCTACGAGGAGCTCGCCGTCGGCCTGCCGCCCGGAAACCTCACCATCCTCGGCCTGGCCCGCAAGCTGGCGGCCGAAATCCGCCGGCCCGATCCTCCGGCGGGCCGCGACCGGCTCAAAGCCATCCTGCGCTACCGGCCCGTCCAAGTCGAGCGCGCCTGGGCGCTGGCCAACAGCCATCATAAGGGGCTCGAGACGGTTGCTTATCGCCTCGATTTCGACAACGGCCTGAGCGCCGCCGCGGTCTGGGCCAAGGCGCTCGCAGCCGCCGGAAAGGCGCCGGCCACGATCGTCCTGCACGACAAGGGCAAGAAGGCCGCCGCGGCGCTCGCCGCCGACCGTATCAATCGCGGCGAACAAGTGGTTGTCGCGGACCTGGCGCTCACCGGCGACGCCGAGCCGCAGAATCCCACCGCGCGCGGCGTCGCGCAACTGCTGGCGACGATGGGCGAGCGGGCGCTCGGCCATGAAGCAGCCCAACTGGCAGCCCTCGCCCGGTGGATCGGCGCACGGGGCGCCCCGAGCGTGCGCGTGGAGAGCGCCGGCATCCGCACCCAGCTCATCGCGCTCGCCGCCGCGGCCCTGGAGCCCGGACTGTTTTCCGAACTCCGCGCCCGCGGCGGAATGTCTTCGCTCCGGCACTTGCTGGACGCCCCCGTCAAGTACGAGGACGCTCCGGATCTGTTCTGCCTGGATCTCTACAAGGAATTCGATCTTGGCCAGCTCGCCCGCCTCGCCGCTCCGACTCGCGTCGAATCGCTCTGAGACGCTGGGCCGCCGTGATAAGATTCGGAGCGATGCGCCCGATTCGAGTTGCTTGCCGCTTCGCCGGCTTCTTTGCTGCACTGGCAATCATGTCCGCCGAGCCCCTCCCTCCGCCCGAGACGCCGATGCGCCCCAACATGGTCGGAGCTTACGGTCCCTGGCTCGCCGATCAAGTTCTCGGCAGCGCGCCCGGCCGGCTCTCGTTCCGCACTGGTAAATGGAAGAGTCTCGCCGAGTGGCGCGCAGCGGCGCGCCGCCGTGTGCTCGAACTGCTCGCGCCAGTCGACTTCGGCCGGAACCCCAAAGTCACCGTCACCCGGCGCGCCACCTACGACGGCCTCGACATCGAGTTCCTCACCTGGCAGCTGCCCGCCGGTCTTCCCACCGAGGCGGTCTTCCTCAAGCCGGCCGGCGCCAAGGGGCCGCTGCCGGGCATCCTGGCCCTCCACGATCACGGCGGCAACAAGTTCCTCGGCTGGCGCAAGATCGTGCGGACCGGCGAGGATTTTTGGGAAATTCAGCGCCAGCACCAGGAGAAGTACTACGGCGGTGTCGGCTGGGCGAACGAGATCGCCAAACGCGGCTACGCCGTCCTGGTCCACGACACCTTCCCGTTCGCCAGCCGCCGCGTCCTGGTCAAAGACGTGCCCGAGCGGATTCAGGCCGGAGGCGTCGACCCTTCCGGAGACGATCCGGACGCCATCGCCAAGTACAACGCCTTCGCCGCCGCCCACGAGCACATCATGGCCAAGAGCCTGTTTTCGGCCGGGACCACGTGGCCCGGCGTCTACCTGGTCGAGGATCAGCGCGCGCTCGACGTGCTCGCCGCCCGTCCCGAAGTCGACCCCAAGCGCCTCGGCTGCGCCGGCCTGTCCGGCGGCGGCATGCGCACGGTCTTTCTCGGCGGTCTCGACGACCGCATCCAGGTGGCCATCGCCGTCGGCTTCATGACCACCTGGCGCGAGTTCCTGCTCGACAAGTGCTTCACCCACACCTGGATGACTTACGTGCCGCTGCTGCCGCGCGACCTCGATTTTCCCGAGATCCTGGCCCTGCGCGCCCCCGCCGCCACCATGGTCTTGAACTGCCGCCAGGATCCGCTCTATACCCTGCCGGAGATGGAGCGCGCCGACGCCATTCTCCGCGAAACCTTCGAGCGCGCCAAGGCGCCGGACCGTTATCGATGCAACTACTACGACGGCGGCCACAAGTTCGACCGCGCCATGCAGGCCGACGCCTTCGACTGGTTCGACCGCTTTCTCCAGAAGCGTCCTTGAAGCGCCGCTCGCCAGGCCTCTGCTATACTTCTGCGCAGGGAGGCCTGCTTGGCGACTGGGCCACCAAGAAGAACGCCTCCGCGGCGAGCGGGCTGGTCGAGAGCTTGTATCGTCGCGCTGGCTCTCTTCGTCGTCATCGCCGTCCCCGCGCTCCAGACACGGCACCTGGTCGGCCCCAGCCATCGCTGCGAATTTTGCCAGACGGGGCAGGTTCCCGTCATCGCGCTCTCGACCGGTCTTGTCCGGATCCAGCTCGAACGGGCAGACCGAATCGGCGAGACGAGCCCGCCGGCGCGTGAGTCGCGTCCCGCGCTTTCTCGCCGCGCGCCGCGTTCACCGCCCTTCTAAGCTCTTCTCCGCTCCGATCCGCCGGGTCCGCTGGGACGCCGGGCGCCGGCGGCTCTTGCTGTCGACGGGCGTCCTCGATTCTGATCAAGGAGAAGAGTTTTCATGATATTTTCCGCATTCTTCGTCTTGTTGTTGTTTGCGGCGCCTGCGGCGGCGCAACCGCCCGGCCGCATCGAGGGCGTGGTCGTGCTGGCGCGCACCGGCGACCCCTTGCACGCTGCCACGGTCCATCTGGACGAACTCGGCCGCACGACGCAAACCGACCACGAGGGCAAGTTCCGCTTCGAGAACGTCCCGCCCGGCGCCTACCATTTGCACGCCCACGCCGATATCGCCCTCACCGAAGTTTCCCAAAGCGTCACCGTCGCCGCCGGCGAGACCGCTTCCGTGAAACTCGAACTGGACTTGGCCACCGTCCGGGAGAAGGTCACGGTCACGGCCAGCGGCGCGCCGCAGACCGCTTTCGAATCCTTCCAGTCCGTCGACGCCCGCAACTCGTTCGATCTGGCCAAACAGATCGCCCCGAGCATCGGCGAAACCCTGGCGGACAAGCCGGGCAACGGGATCGCCAAGCGCGGCTTCGGCCCGGGCTCGGAGCGGCCGATGATTCGCGGTTTTGACGGCGACCGCGTTCTTATCCTCCAGGACGGCATCCGCACCGGCGCCATCTCGTCGCAGTCCGGCGACCACGCCGAGCTGATCAACACCGGCGGCCTGGACCGCCTCGAGGTGGTCAAAGGACCTGCGACGCTCCTTTACGGCGGCAGCGCGATGGGGGGCGTCGTCAACGCCATCACGCGCCACCACGCCTTCCACGAACATCCGCACCAAGGTCTTCGCGGCTATCTCTCCGGGACCGGCGGCTCGGCCAACGCCTTCGCCAACGGCTCGGCCGGCTTCGAGTACGGCTTCCAGCGCTGGATGGTCTGGGGCGGCGGCGGCGGCCAGCGCAGCGGCGACTACCGCACGCCGATCGGCGTCATCCGCAATTCCGACACCAGCCTCTCCAACGGCTACGGGGGCCTTGGCTGGTACGGCCGGAAGCATTTCTTCAGCGCAAGCGCCAACTACGATACCGGCCTGTACGGCGTGCCGTTCTCGAACCTGTTCGGCAACCAACAAGACCAGCGGGAGCGCACAGAGCTCGATGCCTCGCGCCAGGCCTACCAGTTCAACTGGGGCGTCAAGTCTCCCGCCCGCTTGCTGGACAACTTCACGCTTCGCTTCAATTACGCCCGCTGGCGCCACGATGAGATCGAAATCAACGACGACGGCCGGCGCCACACCGGAACCCGTTTTTCGAACCGCCAGTTCATCTCCCGCGGCGTCTTCGAGCAGGCGCCGGGCCGCCTTCTGACCGGGCGCTTCGGCTTCTGGAGCATGATCCGCTCCTACAAAGCCTCCGGCGAGGAGGTGCTCGCGCCGCCGGTCGATCAGCAGGCGGCAGCGGCTTTCGCGCTCGAAGAAGTCAGTCTCGAGCGCGTCAAGCTGCAATTCGGCGCCCGCCTGGAACACAACCGCTACAGCCCCAACGCCGCCGGAATCGAGTTTCCCCGACGCTCCTTCACGGGCCTGTCGGCCTCAGCCGGCGTCAACGTCACTACCTGGACGGGAGGTGCCTTAGTGGCCAACTACAGCCGCTCTTACCGTGCCCCGGCCCTCGAGGAGCTGTACAACGAAGGCCCCCATGTCGGCAATCTCGCCTTCGAGATCGGCGATCCTCGCCTCGAGGCCGAAACCGGCCACGGCATCGACCTCTCCCTGCGGCAGCGACACCAGCGCGCGCACGCCGAGCTGAACTTCTTCTATTACGACTTCAAAAACTTCGTCTTTCCCTTCGCCACGGGAGAAATCCGGGAGGGGTTCCGGGTGGTTCAGTACACCGGCGCCGGCAGCCGCTTCGTCGGCTCGGAGGCGATGGCCGGCCTCGGCCTTCACCGCTACCTCTGGCTGAATCTCGGCGCCGATTATGTCAACGCCCAGGAGAAGCGCAAGGAGATCCCCCTGCCGCGCATTCCGCCGTTGCGCGGCCGCGCCGGCCTCGAGTGGAACTGGCAGGGCTTCAGCGTCGAACCGGAAATCGTGGTGGCCGGCCGGCAGGACCGCATCTTTCCCGGCGAGACGCCCACCGCCGGCTACGCGCTTTTTAACCTCACGGCTTCCTACACGATCTCGCGCGGACACTTCGTCCACCAGTTCGCCGTCAACACTTTCAATTTGGGCGACCGCTTGTACCGGAACCACTCCTCCTTCATCAAGGACCTGGCGCCGGAGATCGGCCGCGGCGTCCGGTTCACCTACCGCGTCCGCATCCTCTGATCAAGCGCCCATCTCGGCGAAAACGGCCTCGAACGCCTCGAGCGTGCGGTCGGCGTCGGTTTCGGTGTGAACCACCGAGACATAGAGGCGCCCGTCGGGCAGCAGATAGATGCCCCGTTCGAGCGCTTTGAGGATAAACGTCCGCAGCTTCACCCTGTCGTCGTCGAGCGTCGCCCGGTAATCGGACAACTCCCGGCGCTGCGTGAAATGGATGGCGAACGCGGCTCCGAAGCCGCAGACGGCCAGATCGATCCCGTGGCGCTGTGCGCTCTCCCGGATGCCCGCCTTCAGCGCCTCGCCGATGCGGTTGGCGTGAGCCAGCAGCGCTCCGCCATCGCGTGTCAGCTCCTCGAGCGCCACCTTCGCCCCGGTCAGCGACACCGGATTCCCGTTGAAGCTCCCGCCGAAGGCCACTCCGCCCGTCTGGAGCATGTCGAGGATCTCCCGCCGCCCGGCGATCACGCTCAGCGGCAGGCCCCCTCCGGCCGCCTTGCCGAAGGTCGCCAGGTCCGGCGTCACGCCGAAATAGCCTTGCGCCCCGTCGGGCGCGATCCGGAAGCCGGTGATTACCTCGTCGAAAATCAGCAGCGCTCCGTGACGCCGCGTGATCTCGCGCACCCGCTCGAGATAGCCCTGGGCCGGCATCAAACACCCGCTGTTACACAGCACCGGCTCCATGATCACAGCGGCGATCTCGTTGCCGCGCCGCGCGAAGGCGCGCTCGACCAGGTCGGCCCGGTTCCACGGAAGCACCAGGACGTTGTCGGCCGCATTCGGAACCTGGCCTTTCGATTCGAGCACCGCGTGCGGCGCCTCGAGCGGCCCCACCTGCTCCGCCGAAGGCTTGTAGCTGATCAGCACCGAATCGAACCAGCCGTGATAGTGCCCCTCGAACTTCACGATCAGGTTCCGCCCGGTACAGGCCCGCGCCAGCCGCCAGGCGCACTGCACGGCTTCGCTCCCGCTCGAGGTGAAGATGAGCCGTTCGGCGCACGGCACGGCGGCCTGAAACCGCTCGGCGACATCGATCTCCAGCCGGTGCTGCGCCCCGTAGGCCACCGGCCGCCGCGCCTGCTCGGTCAGGGCCTCGACCAGCTTCGGATACGAGTGGCCGAGAATGGCCGGGCCCCAGGCCAGCGCGTAATCGATGTACTCGTTGCCGTCTTCGTCGATCAGGTGCGAGCCGCACCCCCCTTTGAAATACAGTGGCACCGGCGCCTTGGCCCGAAACGGGCTGCTCACGCCGCCGGCGAGCGACTGCCGCGCCCGTTCCAGCAACTCAGCCGAAGTCTTCCACCGTTCGTTCATCGTCTCCTCCCGTTCGTTCCTGCGCGGCTTTCACTCGCCGCGAAATACCGGCTGCGTCCACGCCACG
>JBBIMZ010000143.1:6349-8155 GCA_037444135.1 Solibacteraceae bacterium | reverse complement strand
CGTATGCCGACTTCTACTGAAAAATTAATTCAGCGCCGCGCTGCAGGCGGCGCCAACAATAGGAGTGCTCGGCGATGCGCTTCCGCGCCTGGGGTCGACTTCGGGGCTGGATGTCATCGATGCTCTGGTGGCGGGCAACGACACGGTCCGCCTTTCGATCGACGAATGGCGGCTCGAGGGTTTCGAGCGGGACCTGACGAGCGAGTACCGCACCGACTCGGTCCGGCGGGTGCAGGCCGGAGGCCGCATCGAGGCCACCGTGAGAGCGCAAGGCGGCTTCTATCCCGCCGTCGTCTTCTACGACGGCGCCGGCGACGAGCGGTTCGAGCTTCTCGTTGACGGCGGCGCGTTGGGAACCGGCTTCGCCGGCGCCGACGACAACCGGCAGAAGCTGTATTTCCTTCCCGAACCCGTGCGCTTCCAGGGCGGCGAGCGGCTGGCGCTTCGCGCGCTGACCTCGCAGGGGAGCTACCGTGTCGAAAGCCTGCTCCTTCTGCGGCGCAAACCCACGCCGTCGCACCCGGCCTACGCCATCACGCACGCCGGCGCCCGGCGCCGCGACGACGGGAAGATCTCCTTTACGTGGATCACGAACTGGCGCGCCGCCTGCACGGTGGAGTGGGAGGGGAGCCGGGCCGGCAAGCTCGTCGAGACCAGCGCGGAGAACAACCACCGGCTGGTGGCCGACGTTCCCGGCGGGAGCTTTCGCTACCGAATCGTCGCCGCCAGTCCGAACGGCAAGCCGGTGGCGACTGCATGGCAACCGTTCGAGCCGAAGTCGGTCCTGCCGGCCGGCACCGCGCGACGGGAGCGGCTCGAGCTTGCGGTCGGCAATCCGTTGGCCGGAGAGTCGCGCTGGGGCGGCAGCTATCCGGTGACCTCCGGAGTCCCGTTCCCGCAAGGCGTCCTGGGCTCGGATGCGGAGCTGCGGCTTCTCGGGGCTTCCGGAGAGGAGGTTCCGCTGCAAACGCGCACGCTGGCCCGCTGGGGCGACGGTAGCGTCAAGTGGGTCCTGCTCGATTTTCAGGGCCGCGAGGGCAGCCGCTTCGGCCTGGAGTACGGCGCCCAGGTCCGGCGCCGCGGTTTTCCGACCCCGCTGCGGGTCGCCGAAGGCGCCGGGAGCGTGACCGTCGTCACCGGTCCGCTCAAAATTTTCATCAGCCGCGAACGATACAGCTTCCCGGGGGAGATCTGGTTCGACGACAACGGCGACGGCAGCTTCGACGAACGCGAGCGCGTCAGTGCCGCGGATCGCCCGGGCGCCTTCCTGCTCGAAGATCTCAAAGGAAGCGTCTACTCGAGCGCCGCGCCTCCGGCTGAGGTGGTCGTCGAAGAGTCCGGTCCGCTGCGGGCGGTCGTGCGGATCAGCGGCGCCCATTACGCGAAGGACCGCCGCCTCTTCGCCTATACAACGCGGCTGCACTTCTACGCCGGTCAGAGCTATCTCCGGGCCGAGCACACCTTCGCGAACGATTCTCCGGACGCCGAATTCACCACCATCCGCAGCCTGACGCTCGAGTGGCCGCTTGCGGGAAGGGGCGCAAGCGAGCCGGTGCGCATCGTCCAGCTCCGCGACGACCGCTATGAGCTCGAGCGCGCTTCCGGAGTGATCACGGGCAAGCGCAGCGACGGGATCGTCGAGTGGAGCGACGGCCGCCGCACCGTCACAGTGGCGGTGCGGGACTTCTGGCAGAACTACCCGAAAGAGATCGCCGCGGGCGCCGAGGGCTTCCGTCTGGCGCTCTGCCCGCGCTTGCCGCCTGATGTCTATGCGGACGCCCGCGGGACGGTCGACGAGCACCGGCT
>JBBIMZ010000143.1:0-6339 GCA_037444135.1 Solibacteraceae bacterium | reverse complement strand
CGGGACGGCGGCTACAGGCTGCGGCAAGGCGTCACAAAAACGCACGACGTCTGGCTCGCGGTGACGTCGGGCCGGCAAGGCGGCGCAGCGCCTCTGAGTCCGCTGCGGGCGATGGCCCCGGCCCACTGGTATGCCGCCTCGAAGGCCTTCGGCGAGCTGGCGCCTGTCCGGCAGAGCGGAATCCTGGCCGGATACGACGCCGCTTTCGCTGCTTCGTTCGAGGGCTACCTGGCCAACCGGGAGAAGAACCGCGAGTACGGCATGCTGAATTTCGGCGACTGGTGGGGCGAGCGCGAGATCAACTGGGGCAACAGCGAGTACGACACGCAACACGCTTTCCTGCTCCAGTGGGCGCGCACGGGCGACTGGCGCTGTTTCCGCGCCGCCGAAGAAATGGAGTGGCACAACCGCGACGTCGACACCGTCCATCATCATCGGGACCCGGCGCGGGTAGGCGGGGTCTACCTCCACTGCGTCGGCCACACCGGCGACTACTATCCCGAAAGCCCCGTGCCCGGCAAGGGCATCGTCCAGGGCCGCTTCAGCGTCTCGCATACCTTCATCGAAGGACACCTCGATTACTACTTCCTCACGGGCGACCGGAGATCGCTGGAGACGGCCAGGCGCATCGCCGACCGTTACGACACGCTGGAGACGCGCAACTACGACTTCACCAACTGCCGCAACCCCGGCTGGCACCTGATCCTCACCATGGCGATGTTCAACGCCACGGGCGATCCCTTCTACCTGAACGCCGCGCGCATCATCGCCGAGCGCGTCTTCGAGCGGCAGACGCAGGACGGCGGCTGGCGGCGGCAGCTCGTGCCGGGCCACTGCCAGTGCCTGCCGCGACACCACGGCAACGCCGGTTTCATGGTGGGGATTCTGCTGACCGGCCTGCGCTACTACTACGAGGCCACCGGCGACGAGCGGGCCGCCCGCTCGATCGAGCGCGGCGCCCGGTTTCTGGTCGACGACATGTGGACGCCGGAAGTGGACGGCTTCCGCTATACGTCCTGCCCGCGGACGCAGGCCGGCGCCTGGTCGAACTTCCTGCTTTTCGACGGCATCGTGTTCGCACACCGGCGTACGGGCGATGCCGTGCTGGGCGAGGTGCTGCGCCGCGGCACGCCTTCGGCGCTCAAGACCATGCACGGCTGGGGCAAGGGCTTCACGCAATACACGCGCGTTGCGCCGCACTTCCTCGGCTATCTGACCGAGCTCGGCGGGCGGCGCGATTGAGCGCTACTCGGCCTCGCCGCGCCCTTTTTTGAGTTTCTCGATCAAGCCGGCGAGGCGTTCCAGCTCCCGGGTTTCGATGCGAACCCCTTCGCCGCCCAGCAGCGCCGCCGCGGCTTTCTCGACCGAGCCCTCGAAAAACGTTTCGACCACGTGCCGCAAGGCCGACTGCCGCACTTTCTCCTTTGGGGTCACGGGAGAGTAGACGTAGCGGGGGCCCGCCGCCTGATGGCGGACGTAGCCTTTCCGCTCGAGCACACGGAGCTGAGTCCGCACGGTCGAGTAGCTGGGTTGGCCGGGCAGTTCGGCCAGAACCTGGCCGGCAGTGGCCCGCCCCAGCCGGTACAGGATGTCCATGATCTGGCGTTCGCGCCGGCTGAGCTCGAACAGCGAAGGCTGAGGCATGGCTGCGCCGCCTGTTAAGAAAATAACGCCGCCGCGTGCGGCCGTCAACCCGCCGTGCGTTCTCAGAGGCGGTACAGCATCCAGTACACGACCACCCCCGTGACGCTGACGTAGAGCCAGATGGGCAGGGTCCAGCGCGCCAGGCGGCGGTGGGCGTCGAAGCGCCCGCGCAGTGCGCGCCAGAGCGTCAGCGTGGCCAGCACGGGTACTGCGGCGGCGAGCACCGAATGAGTGAGGAGGATGGTGAAGTAGACAGTGCGAATCGCGCCGGTCTTCGCGAACCGCACCGAACCCGCCTGGGCGTGGTAGCCCAGGTAGCTGATCAGAAACAGCACCGAGACGCCGAACGCAGCCAGCATGGCGCGCCGGTGCGCTCGCCGCCGGCCGTTGCGGATGAACCGGTAACCGGTGCAGAGCAGCACCGCAGCCGCCCCATTCAAGCAGGCGTTGAGCGCCGGCCAGTCGGCGAGTTCCATCAGGAAGCCGACGCCAGGGCGCGGAGATCGGCTACGAGTTTGTCGATCTCCTGCGGATCCGAACTCGAATAGTAGCCGCGCACGACGCCTTCCCGGTCGACGAGCACGAAGCGCGTGCTGTGCTCGAGATTGGGATTGATGTCACCGAGCAGGAAGGCGTCGCGGTTGAGCTTTTGCAGGGTTTCCTTCGGGCCGGTGAGAAAGTGCCAGCGCTCGAAGTCGGCCTGGAAGCGCCGGGCGTATTCGGCCAGCACTTCCGGCGTGTCGCGGTCCGGATCCACGGTGAAGGAGACCAGGCGCACGTCCGGCAAGTCTTTGACCCGGTCCTGGATCCGCTGCATATAGGCGCTCATGCGCGGGCAGGGACCCTGGCAGTTGGTGAAGATGAAGTCGGCCACCCATATTTTGCCGGCGAGCTGTATGCGGCTGTCGAACTCGGCGCCGGTTTGCGAGGTCAGCGTGAAGGGCGGGATGGCGTTGTAAGAGGGCAGCGGCGGCGACTTCCGGCCGCAGCTTGCAAGCAGCGCCAGGAGGGCAGAAAACGCGACTCGAAACAGAACCGTCATGCGGAACTCCGTGCGGGCGTCCGGCGGGCGGCCAAAGTCGAGGCGAGCCAGAGCGCGGCGCCGCAAACGCCTGTCACCAGGAGGCTGGGGACCAGCGCCGGCGTCTGCGGCTCGACCTCGCCCGCCAGCAAGCGGCGTAGGGCGGCCAGCGAATAGGTCAGCGGGTTCAGCCGCATCAGCCACTGCATCCAGCCGTGCGCGCCGGCGGGCGAGAACAGCGCGCCGGAGACCATCCATAAAGGGAAGAGGACCAGATTCATCACCGCGTGGAAGCCTTGCGTGGAATCCATCTGCCAGGCGATGAGGAAGCCCAGCGCGGTGAAGGTAAATGCGACCAGATAGAGGACGGCGATGCTTTCGAGCAGGGAGGCGGCCGCGGGCCGGAGCCCGGCGAGCGGCAGGAAGGCGAGCAGGATCAGCCCCTGGAGCCAGGCCAGCGTCGAGGAGCCGAGGAGCTTGCCGAGCACCATCGCGCTGCGCGGCGCCGGCGAGACCAGCATGGACAGCAGGAAACCCTCCCGCCGGTCCTCGATCAGCGACATGGTCGAGAAGATCGCCGAGAACATCACGGTGAGCGTCAGCGCGCCGGGGAAGAAGAAGCCGAGGTTGCCGAAGCCGGAGCCGATCACCAGCCAGAAAACCAGCGGGGAGCCGACGAAGCCGACGACGCGGCCCTTTTCGCGCCAGAAGCGAAGCATCTCCCGCCACCAAAGCGTCGCCACCGGCAGCCAGAAGGCCCTGTTCATCCGCCTCACCCCTAGTTTATCGGAGCCCCGGTCTCGTCGAGGAAGACGTCCTCGAGCGTCGGCTTGTGAAGCGCGATCGAGTGGATGGCGCCGGGAAAGGCCTCGACCACTTCCGTGACGAAGCGGTGCCCGTTGCCGATTTCGACGCGGAGCACGCCGTTGGCGACCACGGGTTTGACGCCGAACCGCTCGCCGATGCGAATCCTCATCGCTTCGAGGTCGGCCACTTCGAGCACGACGACGTCGCCGCCGACGCGGCTCTTGAGTTCCGCCGGCGTTCCCTCGGCGACGCGGCGCCCCTGGTGCAGAAGCAGCAGCCGGTCGCAGCGCTCCGCCTCGTCGAGCAGATGCGTGGTCAACAGAATCGTCATCCGGTGGCGTTCGCGCAGCGCGCCGATGTAGTCGGCCAGTTCGCGGCGGGCGCCCGGATCGAGCCCCGTGGAAGGCTCATCCATGAGCAGGATGGACGGCTCGTGGAGGAGGGCTTTGGCGATCTCGACGCGGCGCCGCAAGCCCCCGGATAGCGTCTCGACCAGGTCGGCGGCGCGGTCGCCGAGGCCGAGGCGGGCCAGGACGTCCTCGATCCGCGCCCGCAACGGCTCCCCCGAGAGGCCGTAGAGGTGCCCCTGCGCCTTCAGGTTCTCCCGCACGGTCAGCTTCCGGTCCAGGCTCTGCGACTGAAAGACGACGCCGATGCGGCGGCGCACTTGGTCGGGGCGGCGCACGACATCCAGGCCGGCGATGCTCACCTGACCGGAGCTGGGAACCATCATCGTCGCCAGGATGCGGAACAGAGTGGACTTGCCGCCTCCGTTCGGCCCCAGCAGCCCGAAGATCGAGCCTTCCGGCACTTCGAAGCTGAGATCGGCGAGCGCGATGCGGTGATCGTAGCGGTGCGTGAGGTTGCGGACGGCGATGATCACAAGCCGGGCCTGTCGAGCATCATCAGGGCGTAGAGCAGAGGCAGATAGAGAACTGAGGCGACAAGGACCTGCCGGGCGTGCGCCAATGTGCGCTCGAGGCGCGCCCGGATGCCCGAGTAAAGGAACGCGAGGCCGAGCAGCGTGGCGCCGGCGACGTAAATCCGCCCGGTCATCGACAGCAGCGCGGGCGCCAGGCTCACCGGAATCAGCAGCGCCGAAGTGAGCAGAATCCAGCGGGCCGTGCCTTCCGGGTCTCTGTCGACCACCGGCTTCATTCGGATGCCGGCGCGGGCATAGTCGTCCCGGTACAGCCAGGCGATTGAATAAAAGTGCGGGAACTGCCAGACGAAGAGGAGGGCCCCGAGCGTCCAGGCCTCCGCAGTCAGGCTGCCGTGCGCCGCCGCATAGCCGATCAAGGGCGGCATCGCGCCGGCAAGGGCGCCCACGGTCGTCGCATGCGGCGTGATCCGTTTGAGCGGAGTGTAAGCGAACAGATAGCTGAGCAAGGTGAACAGTCCCAACCAAGCCGCGGTCAGATTCACGGCCGTCGCCAGCGCCGCAAAGCCGCCTGCCGACAGCAGCACTCCCCAGGCCAGCGCCCGCCCCGGCGTCACCTGGCCGGCGGGCAACGGCCGGGCCCGGGTGCGCCGCATCCGGGCATCGGCCTCGCGTTCCCACCACTGGTTGAGCGCGGCGGTTCCGGAAGCCAGCAGCCCGGTGCCGGCGAGCGTCCAGAGGAACGCCCTCCAGCTCCACCGGCCGGCTCCGAAATAAAAGCCGATAGCGGTGCTCATCAGGATCAGCCAGGTGATCCGCGGCTTGGTCAGCGTCAGGTAAGCTCTCATGAAGTCACTGAGACGGTCCGTCTCTCGGCGCCGAGCGGCCGCCGCACGTGCCGCACCACTTCGATGGCGAAGACGCCGCTGGCGGCCATAGTCAAACCCCCGCCGGCCACGTGCAGGACAGTGAAGAAGACCATCACCGGCAGCGGCTGGACGCTATCAGAAGTGTAGATGCGGCTGAGGTAAGCGGCGATTCCGAGCAAGATCTGGACCACGGTCACTACGAGCAGAGCCAGTGCGGCCGGACGCAGTTGACGGTGGAGGGGGAACTGCTGGAGGGCGAACATCGAAGTGGGCAGGGCGAGCCCCAGCACGACGAACGCGGCGATCACATGCGGCACCAACCCGGTGGCTTCGTGCCGGTAAGCGGCTCCCAGCGCGATCTGCACGAGCACGGCCGCCGCAGTCAGCGCCGCCATGGTGCGCAGCGAGGGCGAGCCGTGGTCCTCGACGGGCTCCGGCCCCCGCTTCCAAGCCGGGGAGGTGAAGACCGCAATCGCCGCCGTGAGGGTGAAGAAAAGCTGCGCCAGGCAGGCGTGCGTGACGCTGATCGGCTTCGGCAGCAGGTACAGCACGGTGAGGCCTCCGAGCACGCCCTGCACGACGACCGCCGCCAGCGCCACCCAGCCCAGCCGGCGCAGCCACCGCCGGGGTTCGGAGCGCTGAAGCCACACGGCCAGCACGATGGTGAGCAATCCGACGGCCGTGGCCACTATCCGGTGGCCGTGCTCATAGAAGACGCCGCCCTTCATCTCCGGCATCAGCTTGCCGTAGGAAAGCGGCCAGTCGGGCACCGACAATCCGGCGTCGTTGCTCGTCACCGAGGCGCCCGCCACGACCAGAAACAGCGTGAGCGCCGCCAGGAGAATCGAGAACCGGTGCAGCCACAGGCCATCCATTACACAGCTCCTCGCTTGAAAGTCGGATACACCCATTGTAGGCGGAAGCGCCACTGAGCAAGCGTCGGGCAGGCCCTCACCGCCCCGGGGGAGGGAAGTTCCTGCCAACCGTCCGCCGGCCCGCCGTCGGTCGGCCTCAAATGGGGCCCCGATCAATTGATCGCGGAAATCACGGCATGCGAGATGTTAGCCGACACTTCATCTGCGCTTCAATGGGGCCGCGATCAATTGATCGCGGAAATT
>JBBIMZ010000142.1:0-8156 GCA_037444135.1 Solibacteraceae bacterium | reverse complement strand
AATAACAGAAGCCCGCAGGCGCCCATGATCAGCCGGTTGGCGCGGACGCCGAAAAACAGCGTCACGGCCAGGGTCACCGCGAGGCCGAGCTGGATGGTCTCCCAGCGGTCGAAGTGGCGCCGGTTCTGCTCGCCGGCGAGATGGCGAAGAAAAATGCGAGCGTTTTCTGCGTCAAGTTTTTGAATCAAGTCGGCCACTGGCGGCTGCGGGCTCTCTAAGATCCGGTCCACCGTCCGGAAGTTGCCGGTCGCCACGGCCATCATGAAAAGGCTGCCTCCGATCCAGGCGCCCAAGATAAGCGCGGCCAGTCTGCGAACGTGCATTCAAGAGTCAGTCTATCGCAGGCCCGGCGGGCCGTGGGAGAATTGCTCCATGCGAAGTCGTTCGAGCTCTCCCTTGACGCGCCGCTCGTGGCTGGCTGGCGGCGCGGTGACGGTTGCGGCCGGCCAGCGCCCCGCCGCCGTACGTCTTCCCCGGAAGGTGCGGCTGGCTTTGATCGGCCTGGACGGACACACCGGCGAGATTCTGCGTCCGCTTCCCCAGTTGCCGGATGTCGTCCTGACAGCCGTTTACGATCCTGACGGCGAGCGCCTGGCCAGCGCCGTGCGCCGTCTGACGCCCCCGCCGCGGCAGTATACCGACCTGGAGCGCCTGCTGGCGAACGAGGAGCTCGATGTCGCCGCCGTGTGCGGCCCGAACGGAGGCCGCGCCGCGCGCATCCTGGCGTGTCTCAACCGCAAGCTCCACGTGATCGCCGAGAAACCGATCGCCTTGACGCGGCGCGAGCTGGCCGAGATCCAGGCGGGTGTGCGGCGGCAGAATCTCCGCCTTTCGATGCTCCTGCCGATGCGGTTTTCCAGTCCCTATCTGGCGCTCCGCAAGATCGTCACAGAAGGCCGGATCGGCGAAGTGGTCCAGATCGCCTCGCAGAAGTCGTACAAGGCCGGCGAGCGGCCGGAGTGGATGCGGCAGCCGGCCACCTACGGCGGCACGATCCCGTGGATCGGCATCCATATGATCGACCTGATGCGCTTCACCAGCGGCCGCGAGTTCCGCGAGGTGTTTTCATTGAAGGCGCACATCGGCTTCCCCGAGCTTGGGGCGATGGAGAACGTCACCGGGAGCCTGTTCGCGCTCGACAATGGCGGCGTCGCCGTCCTGCGGATGGACTATCTGCGCCCGGAGACCGCTCCGACACACGGCGACGACCGCCTGCGGCTGGCCGGGCTGGAGGGCGTCGCCGAATACCAGGCGGCCACCGGCGTCACCCTCATGACAGCCAAGTCCAAGCCCGAGGCGCTGCGCGACCTGCCTCCGGAAGGCTCCGTTTTTCTCGATTTTCTCGAATCGGTCTATGCGGGCAAGCCCGCCGCGCTTCCCTACGAGGACGTCATTCGCGTCAGCGAGATCACGCTGGCCGCCGAGGAGGCCGCGGTCGAGCACCGGATCGTCAAGTGCTGAGCCGCGCCGCGCGTCTCAGGAATAGGCGCGGAACGGGAACACAAGGTCGCGGATGGGGGTTCCGACGACCTCGATCCGGCCGAGGTCGCGCGTGCCCAGGCCGTGACCCTCGGCGAGGGCGAGCGTGCTGTCGCAAGTTTCAAACGGGGCCGTGCCGCGCTCAGCCATCGGGTCGAATCCCATCACGGCCGCCGCGACGGCGTCAGTGGCGACCGGATCGGCGCCGACAATCATCACGCGCGGCCGCACGCAGTGGATCTTGCGCGCCCGCCCCTGGGCGATCCACGGCCCCTCGCCGGTCGTGATCGTCTCGACGCCGTCGATGATCGCCAGGTGGATGGGGCGCGCGGCCGCCAGGTCGGCGATGATGCGCGGCACGCGGTAGCCTTCCTCGCGCGGCGAGGCCGGATCGATCTCCTGCGGGGCGCTCCGGGAGGGCTGGCGGTAACCCGTGTGAAACATCATGCGGCCCCCGTGGGGAACAAGCGCCGGCTCGTCCGGGCCCGCCGCCACGCCGTAGATCGTCGGCGGGGCGATGCCGAACAGGTTCTTCAGCGCGCCGGTGATGCCCGCGGTGACGTGTTCTTTGAGTTTGGCGATCGAGACGAAGACGTCGCACTCCTCGTAGGAGTGGTTCAAGTCGAACCCCGGGTAGACGTAGCCGCGGCCCGGAACCATCAGGCGGTGGTATTTCTTGCCGTAACCCAAAAAGCCGGTGTTCTCCATCTCGACGCAGGGAGCGGCCCCGAGCAGGTCGGCCGGTTCCCAGCCGGCGATCAGCATCTCTTCTTCGAGCGGCCGGGTCCCCTCGGCGAAGCTCTCGAGGATGCGGATGCGGCGCGCGCCGGCGCGGCCGATCAGGTGCACTGCGGCGGCGATGACGTCCGGGTGCGTCCAGTAAGTCGTCTCCGCCGGCTCGTGCCCCTGGCGGATCGTGGCGGCGCCCGTCATGTTCACTTTGATCGCAACGGTCTTGCCCGCTACGAGGGGTCCGATTCCGCCGATCTGGTCGAACATCTTGGCCAGCAACGGCGCCAGATGCGGGCCGTAGCTGGGGCAGCGAGCCAGGGCGACGCGAGCCTCCGGCGCCGCACGGACCGAGCGGGCGCAGGAGAGGCCTGCGGCGGCGGCCAGCCACTCGCGCCGGCTGAGACTCGTGGAAGTCGTCGCCGTCAGCTTCATGCTCAACCTCTCAATTCAACGGCGGCATAGGTGGAAAACGGCGGCAACGGAAACTCGACGCCGAGCCGCCGCTTGTGCGGCTCGACCGGCATCGCCGCTTCGGCGGTATAGACGGTGGCGGCCTGATAGGGCCTGGGGAAGCCGAGCGTCACCGAGTCGAGTGTCGAGCGGAAGCTGTAGTTGACCAGATGCACCACGCCGCGCTGTCCGTCACTCGAAGCCAAGTACAAGGCGTTCATCATCCCGCCGTTCCAGATGCGCAGCGGGTCCCGGCGGTGGCCGATGAGCAGGTGCACGTCGCCGGCCAGCACGTACGGATCCGACCAGGCCTCCCTGGGCACGGCGATCCGGCCTTTGCCGGCCGGGTAGAGGTCGTGGCCGAAACGGGTCTCGGCCGGTTTTCCGGGGCCGAGCGGCGCCGGCGCGATCAGCAAGCCGCCCTGTCGGGCAAAGTCGAGAAGCTTGTCGCGCAAGGCGCCCTCGGGCGGTCCGCTTTCGAGGTAGAGCACGGCCTGGAATTTGGACAACGGCGCCTGTCCGGCGCGCGCCAGGGGCACGATCTCGTACGCCAATCCGCGCCTGTCGGCCAGGTTGAGGAACTCGCGGCTCAAGAACTCGCTGTCGCCCGCGAAGCGGGAGACGACGGCGAGCGGCGCCACGGGCTCAAAGGTGCGCCATTCCGGGTGGGCGGCCGAGAGCTTCAGCACGGCCGCGATCTTGTTCCAGGCCGCGACCGCCTCCTCGCTCGAGTTCTCCAGGCCCTGGCGAAAGCGCTCGTCCAGGGTGATGACCCAGTGCGCGCCGTAGGCTTCCGCTTCGGCGACGGCGATGGCGAACGCGGCCGGCGGGACGACCTCGCTGCCCTTGGGCGGATCGTATGTGAGCCAGACCGTCTTGCCCGGGTTGAGGGCTTGTGCCAGGCGGATGCGCCAGCCGTTGGAGTCGACCCAGGGCGCGCCCGTCGGGCCGGTCTCGGCGGCGTTCGGATCGCGCCGCGCCGTCTTCACGTTCGGCCAGACGCCTTCGACGAGCACGACGCCTTCGGGCGGCGAGGCAGGATCGAGACGCAGGAAACGCAGCTCGCCGAGCGGGAACGGGGGCGCGGTCTCACCGACGAGGCAATTGATCGGCGTGCGGCGGACGAGCTGGAGTCTGGAGGCGTCGGTCCAGGCGGCGGGCCACCGCATCGGGACCCAATCGGATTTCAGCATCGGCTCCTCAAGGCGCGCAACTCCACCCACATTATATCGATGGGGCGGGCTACCGGCTCCGGCCGCTCCAGTACAGCTCGAACTCGTAGACGGCGTTGCCCGGTTCGGGATCGTCGACGTAAACGGACGCCGTGCCCTGATTGGCCGGTGACGGTTCTTCCATCAAATGGAGAACGCCCCGTGCGCGGAGCGGCCGAATCAGCCAGCGGCCGCCGGCGCGCGCGCCGACCGGGTGGAGAAAGTCAGCGTGGCGATCGAGGATGCCGTCGCCGGAGAGATCCTCGACCTCCACGGCGGTGCCGCGGATCCGGAGGATCGCCCGCGCATCCACGGTACCGCGCCAGGTCATGATTTTTTCGGCGTTCGGATCGGAGGCGAGCCGGCGGAGGTTCTCCCGGCGCGCTTCGGCGAAGCGCGCCGCGAGCTGCTCGGCTGTGGGCGCCTGGCGCAAGAGCTGTTCGGCGCGCTCGCGGTCTTCGAGCATCCGCGAAGCCAGCTTTACCGTCACGTCGACGCCCGCCAGATCGTAGAACCGGTAATGGCGCCGGTAGCTGTCGGCCGATGCTCTCAGCGCGGCGAGGTCCGCGGCCAGGCGCTCGCGCGAAGCCGGCGAGGGGCGCTCCCGGTAGTCGAAGTAGCTCAGCACGGTGCACACGTAATCGCGAAGCAGCGCGGCGGCGGCGACGGAGTGATCGAGGAGTTCCTGGAACTCGTCGCGACGATCCGGCCGCCGGATGCGATCGCGGACTGCGGCAAACTTCTCCCGGAGCTCGGCGAAGCGCTGGTGGCCGCGGGCGGCGCTCTCTCGGGTCCGGTCCAGATACGGCTTCGACATCAGGTAGAGGTCGCGGAGAAACTCGTCGTGGCCGCGGCTCTCGTCAAAGAGGGGATTGCCGCGCGCGACGATCCGGCTGACACGGACGTGGGGCAGGGGATTCCACCCGAGCGAGGGGAAGGCCGGCAGGTAGTAGGTGTCGCGGACCGCCTCACTCGAGGCGAGGAGGATCTCTGTGACGGCGCCGGCAGCCTCGGCGCCGAATTCTTCCTCCACCCAGTTTCTGGTGAGCGTTTCTTCATCCGCGGCCGGATTCTCGACGAGCCGGGAAAAGACGTTGAAGATGCCGCCGGCCAGAAGTCCGGGGCGCGGCTCGCTCGCCACGATGCCGCGGACGCCGCGGAGCCGCGCGTGGCGCAGAGCCGCCGCGAACCACCGGATGGGGAAATCGACGACTGTGCCCAGGCCGTGGTACTGGCTGTAGAGCTCGGCTTCGGCCACCGTAGCGTGGCGCGTCTGACCGAAGGTGGGGTTGAAGGCCGAAGCGTAATACCAGGCGTCCTGCTTGGTCAGCTTGATCGAGATAATCAGATTCGATTCGGGCACTTCCGGGGTGAACGTGGCCCGGAAGATGGCCGGCACGCTGTGCTGCTCCCAGTCGTTGGTCGCCCAGGTGCGATAGAGGAACAGCTTGCCGAATTCGCCGGCGACGACGCGATGCACGGTGAGCAGGAACTGCCGCGAGCGCTCTTCGAGTCTGGGGTCGGGCTCGGCTTCGCGGCTGTGCAGCAGGTCGAGCGCCTCGAAGCCGCCGTGCGGGATCACCTCGCCGACGCGGACCGCGACGCCGTCCAGAGCGGGAAAGGCTCCGAGCAAGCGGCGGTACTTGACGGCGAGCATTTCCCAGAAGCGGGGGTCTTTCACCGAGGGCTTCGCACCGGCTTTTTCGAGCCACTCCGGGCGATAGACGGCTTCGTCGCCGTAAAGGACCAGCTTGAGGGCGTGCGCGTGGGCGGCGGCCATGGCTGCTTCGAGATACGGCCGGAAGCGTTCGGCGCGGGCGTCGCCGGGTACGTAGTTCTCGAGGCCCGCGAGAAGCAGATAGTTATAGCCGTGGCGCCGCGCTTGCTCGGCCTGCCGCCTGAACCGCTCCGCGAAGGCGGCGACGTCGGCGGCCCCGGCGGGCGGACCTTCGGCGGGGTTGCCCACCCCCGGGTTCACGTGCAGAAAGCGGTAGGGAAGGTCGGCTCCGGCCGCTGCAAGCCAGCCGCAGGCCACCAGCAGCAGGCCGAAGCGGTTCCTCGGGAGCATGGATCTAGAAACTCAGCTTCAGCGCGAGCTGGATGTCCCGCGGCGTGTTGGCCTGCGAGAGGATCTTGCCGTAGTTGGCGCTCGCCGGGTTGACGTCCGGCGTGCCGAACCAGACGCGATTGAAGGCGTTGATGAACTCGGCGCGGAATTGCAGGTTGACGCGTTCGGGGCCGAGGGCGGTGTTCTTGAGGACGGCGATGTCCCAGTTGTTCTGGTTGGGCATCCGCAGATCGTTCCACATCCACGGGTTGCGCCGCGCGGTGAAAGGCGGCAGGATCCTCATCGAGTCGCGGTTGAACCACTGGGCGATCGTGGGATTGTCAATCTTGGGCGAGATGCCGGTGTGGACGACCGCCGGCAACCAGACCGCCGCCCCGGTCTGGTAAATGTAAATGCCGGAGACCTGCCAGCCCCCGATCAACCGGTTCCATACGGCGCGGTCGGAGCCGAATCGCTTGCCCCTGCCGAGCGGCAGCTCGTAGATGAAACCGGCCGTGAAGCGGTGGGGATTGTCGAATTCCCCAATCATCTTCGACGGGGCGGGATCGAAGGTGTTGATGAACCGGAGCTGCTCGAGCAGCTTCGACCAGGTGTAGGCCACCTGTAACTGCAAACCCCGCGACATGCGCCTGTTGGCGCCCGCCTGAAGCGAGTGATAACTGCTCTTGCCGGCGCTTTCGCGCTGGATGTTGACGGCGCTGAAGTGCGGGTAGGCCATCAACAGTTGCGAACGGGGCACGGTCGTGCGGCTCAACGCACCTGTGGAAATCAGGCCGAGGAACGGATTCGGAACCGGATCTTGAAGGCGCGTGCCGAGGGCGAGGAACCGCTCGGGATAGAAGTTGATGTTGCGCACGTCGTCGCCGGTGCCCGTGGACAGGGGCAGGTCGCGACCGAGTTGGCCGACATAGGTGATCTCGACCATGGTCTCGGCGCCGAGCTCTTGCTGAAAGCCGAAGTTCCAGCGCTGCGTGCGGATCGCCTTGCGGTACTGATCGTAGGACTGGACGCTCTGGCCGAGCAGCGTCCGCATGCCGAGACTGGCGCCCACCGGCTGCACCAGCCCCTGCGGGAAGGGGTTGCGGAAGAGGTCCGCCGGCGTGCGGCCCCCGTCGAGGCTCGTGACCATGGCCGTTTCGGATGAAAAACCGTCCTGCCGGACGAACGGCTGCCACCAGAAGGAGTGGAAGACGCCGAAGCCGGCGCGGAGCACCGTGCGCGGCAGCAGGCGATAGGCGACGCCGATGCGCGGGGCCCAGTTGTCCTTGTCGGCGATTGCATTCCGGCGGTTTTCTTTGGTGACGAACAGGAGGCCTCCGAGCACGCGGAAGTCCGCCGGGGCCAGCTCCGGAATGGGGTTTCTGGCGTAGGCCGCCCTGGCTTCGGCTTCGATCGGGTTGGGACTCGCGCGGACGAAACCGAACACGTTGCGGTCATAGCGCTCGGTGGTGCCGAGCGTGATCTCGTAGCGCAGGCCGAGGTTCAAGGTGAGCTTCGGAGTGATCTTAAAGTCATCCTGGAAATACCAGCCGTAGTACGGGGCCTGGGTGGCGTTGTAGGCGCGCAGATCGAGCGTCGCGCTCGCCGGCGTCCCGAGCAGAAAGGAAGCGACGCCGTTGCCGGAGTTGCTCGCCACCCGGTTCGGATCCGGTCCCTGCGTAAAGCCGCGGTTGAAGCTGTAATTGCCGCTCGGAAAACGCGCCGGCACCGAGTTATTCTGTTTGATCTGCGTCTGGAAACCAAACTTGATGTTATGCCGGCCTGCCATCTTCGCAACGCCCGTCTGGAACGAGTAAGTGTTGGTGTGTTCGAACCAGTTGCCCTCGCTCGTTCCGATCCCCATGGCGTCGGCTACCGAAATGGTCGGAAAGATGCTCTGTTGCATCTGGCCCACCAGCGAGGCAGGAAAGCCGAGGCTGATGAGGTCGAACGGCGGGTGGACGCCGAGCTGCGTCCAGCGGCTGAAGCCCGCCTGGGCCGTCAGAATCGTGCTCGGATTGAAGGTGAACGTCTCGCTCAGGCCGATCGACGTCTGGCCGCGGTCGTTGCCCTCCAGGCCGCCGATGTCATAAGGAGTCGGGTTTCTTCCCACGCGCTTGTTGAACGACCAGCGCCCGAAGATCCGGTGGCGGTTGAAGTTCGGATCCACGCGAACCGAGTAGGAATCGCTGTCGTCCTTGTTCGAGAGCACCGCGTAGAAGTTATTGGCATGAGTG
>JBBIMZ010000141.1:1078-8227 GCA_037444135.1 Solibacteraceae bacterium | reverse complement strand
GCGCGCCCGGCGGCTTGGCGTCGAGTTCCTGACCGGTGTCGACGTTGCGGAAGTGGCGCTCGAAACGGGCCGGGCGGGCGGCGTGCGGACCTCCTCCGGAGAGGTATTCGCGGCCGACGCGGTCGTGCTCGCCACGGGCGCCTACACGGCGCCGCTGGCCCGCCGGCTCGGCCTGCGCCTGCCGTTGCAGGCGGCCAAGGGCTACCATTCAGACGCCGTACCGCGCGACGGAGAAGGACCGCTGCTGTGCGAGCCGTGCGTGCTGGCCGAAACGCTCGTGTTTTGCAACCCCATCGGGCGCGTGACGCGATTTGCGGGAACGCTTGAATTTTCCGGCGTCAATCACGAAATCCGCCGGCCGCGCCTCGAGCAGCTCACTCGGGCGGCGCGCCGGTACATCACGGGCCTGGACGACATCGAAATTGTCTCCGAGTGGTGCGGGCTCCGGCCGTGCCTGCCGGATGGGCTTCCGGCGGTGGGGCCTGTCAAGAAGGTTCGCGGCCTGTACGTTGCCACCGGACACGCCATGGCCGGGCTGACGCTCGGGCCGGCGACAGGCAAGCTCCTGGCCGAGCTCATCCTGAGCGGCGCGGCCTCCATGGATATCAAAGCCCTGAGCCCGGACCGCTTCGCCTGAGAGCCGGGCGCTCGATGAGATGATGGAAGCATGAGCACCGGGTACACGTTCATCGCCGACATCCTTGAAGAGGTGTCGATTCCGGAAAACGGCATTTTGAGCCGGACGCTCCAGAACGATGACCGCACCAAGGTGCTCGTCTTTGGTTTCGCTCCGGGGCAGGAGCTGTCGGCGCATACGGCGCCGATGCCGGCGATTCTCTATATCGCGCGCGGCGAGGCGGCGCTGCGGCTCGGCAGTGACGTGCGCGAGGCGCGCGCCGGCACGCTCGTGCACATGCCGCCGCTCCTCGAGCACGGCATCCAGGCCAGGACCGAGCTGGTGATGGTGCTGGTTCTGATCAAGCAGCCCCAGGGATGAGAGGGCCGCCGCCGTGGGGGGTTGGCCTCGGTTTTCCCGGAGGCTCGACTGGGAAGCAAAGCCGAACCGGCTGACCGAGCTGCTGGCGCGGAAACGGGCCGCCGGCGCACCGGTCCTCGATTTGACCGAATCGAACCCCACCCGGGCCGGGCTGGCCTATGATGGGGACGTCATTCGCCGGGCGCTGGCCGGCCAGGGCGTGCTCCGCTACGAGCCGCATCCGGCGGGACTCGAGCCGGCTCGGGCGGCGGTGGCCGCTTATTACGCCGAGCGGGGCTTTCTCGTCGAGCCGGGCGACATCCTGCTGACGGCGGGCACCAGCGAAGCCTACGGCTTCCTGTTCAAGCTGCTGGCCGACCCCGGCGAGGAGATCCTGACGCCGCGGCCCTCCTATCCGCTGCTGGAGTTCCTGGCGCGCCTCGAGGCGGTCGAAGTGCGCCAGTACCGGCTCTACTACGACCACGGCTGGTGGATCGATCTTGACTCCGTGGCGGCGGCCGTGACCGGGCGCACGCGCGCCATCGCCGTCGTCAGCCCGAACAATCCGACGGGGCGCTTCTCAAAGCGCGTTGAACAACAGGCGCTGGCGAAGCTGTGCGCCGGGCGCGGCCTCGCGTTGATCGCCGACGAAGTGTTTTTCGATTACGCCTTCAGAGCCGATGCGGAGCGCGCGCCGTCGGCGGTCACCGTGGACGAGTGTTTGTGCTTCACCCTGAACGGGCTCTCGAAAGCCGCCGGACTTCCGCAGATGAAGCTGGGCTGGATCGCTGTGAGCGGACCGGGCGAGCTGCGCCGGCGCGCGCACGAGCGGCTCGAGCTGATCGCGGACACCTACCTGACCGTCTCCACGCCGGTGCAGCAGGCGGCGTCGGCGCTGCTCGGCGGAGCGCGGAGATTTCAGGAGCGGCTGCGGGCGCGGCTGGAGCGGAACCTGGCGGCTCTCCGGGAGGCCGTCGCGCGGCAGGAGGCGGCGCGCCTGCTCGAGGTCGAGGGCGGCTGGTATGCGATCCTGCGGCTGCCGCGCACGCGCGGCGAGGAGGAATGGGCGCTCGAGTTTCTGGAACGGGACGGCGTGCTGGTGCAGCCCGGCTACTTCTACGACTTCGAAGAGGAAGCCTACGCAGTGTTGAGCCTGCTGCCGCCGGAGGACGTCTTCAGCGAAGCGGTGGGGCGCATCCTGGCGCGTCTGGCCGAGCGGGTATAATGTTCGCATGGTAACGAGGGGGGCAGGGGTTGTGCTGTCTCTTATCGCTTGGGCGAACGCTCCGCTCAGCGCCGCCGCGGCGCAGATGAACTCGCAGCAGCTCGAGCGGCTGGAAGCGCTTGAGCGAAAGATCAAGGCGCTCGATCCGAGTTTCGAGCCCCCCGCCCGCGCTACGATCGAGGCGCGCCTGGCGGCGCTCGAGACGCGCATGGACAAGCTCCTGGCGGCGGGGCGGGGCGGTCCGGCCGAGCCGGCGCCGAAGGGACCGCTTCAGCCGCTCGAGCCGGTGGCCATCTCGGGCGACTTTCAGACGGCGGCCGACTCGGAAAGCCGCCTCCCCGTGGCCGGCTATATGGACTTCCATGTCAACAAAGACGCCGGCGACGCCTTCCGGCCGGACTTTCACCGCTTCGTGCTGCTGTTCGGCCATAGCTTTTCCGACCGGATCAAGTTCTGGAGCGAACTGGAGTTGGAGCACGCGCTGCTCGAGGGCGGCGAAGAAAGCGGCGAGGTGGCGCTCGAGCAGGCCTACGTCGACGTGCTGATCAAGCCGTGGTTCAATCTCCGCGGAGGCATGCTTCTGGCGCCCGTGGGCATCATCAACGAGCGGCATGAGCCGCCTTCCTTCAACGGCGTCGAGCGGCCCTTTGTGGAATCGATCGTCATTCCGACGACGTGGCGCGAGCTCGGCTTCGGCTTCACGGGGGATCTCGGGCGCGGCTTCCGCTACCGCACGTATGTGACGTCGGCGCTGGACGCCTCGCGCTTCGACGCCGAGAGCGGGATCGGGAGCGGAAAGACCTCGGGATTCGACGCCTCGATGCGGAATCCGGCCCTGGTCGGGCGCCTGGAGTGGGCCGGCGTCCGGCGGCTGACGCTGGGGACGAGCTTTTACACCGGCTTGGCCGGTTTCAACACGCCGGGGCTGAACCCGCGCGTCACGATCGCCGAATTCGACGGCCGCTACAGTTTCCACCGGCTCGACTTCCGGGGCCTGTGGGCCAACACCTGGGTGTCGCGCGCCGCGGAGCTGAACCTGCGCATCCGGCAGCAGCGCGGCGTCAATCCGAATATCGCCAGCCAGATGCGCGGCTATTACTTCGAGCCGGCGGTGCACGTGCTGCCGCGCTCGCTGCGCAGCGATCTGGCGCTGTTTGGGCGGTACGAGAAGTTCAACACGCAGCGGGTGATGCCGGCCGGCTACGCGCCGCTCGGCCAGTTCGACCGGCGCGCCTGGGTGACGGGCCTCACCTTCCGGCCCGTGCCCGACGTGGCCTTTAAGTTCGACTACGTCTTTCACGGCAACGCCAGCCCGGTGGTGCGGGCCGTGGACAGCGTGAATCTGGGCATCGGATGGTGGTTCTGATGAGACTGCTGGGTTTGCTTGTGCTGGGGGCATTGGCGGGCGCGCCGCTGCGGCCGGGGGAGGCGGCCGAGCGCAAACCGGACCGGGTGATCTCGATCGTGGCGGAGCGCTTCACGTTCAACCCGTCGCGGATCCGGATCGATCAGGGCCAACTGGTGGAGTTCGTGCTCACCAGCGAGGACACCGATCACGGCTTCCGGATCGTGAACACCGGAATCGACGTCGCCATTCCTCCGGCGGGGCGCGGCGAGGTGCGCGTCCGGTTCATCGCGCGCGACAAAGGCAAGTTTACGTTCGAGTGTTCGCGGCCGTGCGGCGCGGGCCACAACCTGATGCGCGGCACGATCGAAGTCAGGTGAGCGGGGCGCCATGCGGAGGGAGAGGTTTGTGGTCGTCGCGGGTCTGCTGGCCGGGCTGACGCTCGCGCTGTCCGGCGAGGGCCCGCGGCAAGCGCTGCCCGGGGATCCGCTTCCGGGACTGACCGGAATGGAGCTCGAACTGTTCCGGTTGGGCCGCGAAGATTTCCTCGAAGTCGAGACGCCGGAAGACGGCCTCGGCCCGGTATTCAACGGGTCGAGTTGCGCCTTCTGCCACGGGGCGCCGGCAGTTGGCGGCTCGAGCACGCTGACCGAGATCCGGGCCGGCTACCGGGACGAAGAGGGGCGCTTCCATGCGCTCAACGGGGGAACGCTGTATCATCTGTTTTCGATTCCCGACCATCTCTGCCAGGTGCAGATCCCGCCGGAGGCGAACGTGATCGCACGGCGGGCGGTCATCCCCGTTTTCGGCGCCGGGCTGGTGGAGGCGATCCCCGACGAGGCGATTGAGGCGCTCGAGGACCCGAGTGACCGCGACGGGGACGGCATCCGCGGCCGCGCCGCTCGGATCATCGACGCCGCCACGGGCCGGGAGCGGATCGGGCGCTTCGGCTGGAAAGCCCAGCACGCCACCTTGCTGGCCTTTTCGGCCGACGCGTACCTGAACGAGATGGGGATCACCAATGATCTGTTTCCGGCGGAGACCGCCCTGGGGGTGCCTTGGGAGACGATGCGGCTGTGCAATCCCCGGCCCCGGATCGAAGACGTGCGCGACCGGCGGACGGGCCTCCGCGGGATCGACAACTTCGCGAACTTCATGCGGCTGCTGGCGCCGATCGGGCGCGGCCCGATCGATGAGCGGGTCCGGGCGGGCGAGCTGGTCTTCCAGGCGATCGGGTGCGCGGCTTGCCACGTGCCGGTGCTGACGACCGGCCCGACTCCGAACCCGCTGTTCGACCGCAAGCCGGCGCCGCTGTACTCGGATCTGCTGCTGCACGACGTGGCCACTGGCGACGGCATCGAGCAGGCCGCGGCGACGGGCGCGGAAGTGCGGACGCCGGCCCTGTGGGGCCTGCGGTACCGCAAGCCGCTGATGCGCGACGGCGGGGCGGCGACGATCGACGAAGCGATCCGGCGGCACGGCGGGGAGGCGAGCGCCGTGACGGAGCGCTACCGGGTCCTGGACGGCGCCGGCCGCGACCAGCTCCTGGCGTTTCTCCATTCGCTCTAGCGGCCTTCGCTAGAATGGACGAGATGGCTTCGAAACTGGTTCTCGCCGCTGTTGCCGCGGCCGCGCTGGCGGCGCAGTCGCCCGCAGATCTTTTCGAGAAGGCGCCGCCGGACGTCGATGCGGCGCTGCGCGAGCGCGTGCGGCTCTTCTACCAGGCGCATGTAGACGGCAAGTTCCGTCTGGCCGACACGGTGGTTCACGACGACAGCAAGGACGCCTACTTCGCCGCCGAAAAGACGCAGTACAAGAGCTTCGAGATCATCCGCATCAACTACTCGGATAACTTCACGCGGGCGCGCGTGGTCACGGCGGTGGTGACCGACTTTGCGATGCCCGGCTTCCGCACCACGGAGGCGCGCGTGCCGCTGACGACGCTCTGGAAGCTGGACCAGGGCCAGTGGTGGTGGTACGTGGAGCCGAACCGCGGCCGCCAGACGCCGTTCGGCGAGATGAAGCCCGGTCCCGGGGGCGATTCGAATCATCCCTTCGCGATGCTGGGCAAGATGCCGAGCCTCGACGAGATCCGGTCCCAGGTGACGGTGGACAAAACCGAGGTCCGCCTGGGAAGCGAAGACGCGGTCGTGGTGACCAACCGCATGCCCGGCCCGGTGCAGCTCGAACTGGAGTGGCCGCCGAACCAGGGCTTTGAGGCGCGCCTGGAGCAAAAAGAGCTCAAAGGGGGCGAAGCGGCGAAGATCATCTTCCGCGCCGCCTCCGGCGAGGGTCCGACGCGCTCGGCCGAAGCGCGGCTCCGTGTGATGCCGATCAACCGGGTGATTCCGATCCGGGTGACGATTTCCGGCGGGGCGGAAGCGCTCACCGGACCGCGACGGAACTGAATCCGGGTGCGCCAACAATCCGGCGGCGTGAATACGTCCCGGGGCGCGGGGTGCAGAACCATGTTTTCAATGGAATCGCGCGCGAGTTGCTGACGGCGAAACGGCACGAGGTCTTGCAAACCGACGCCGGGGAGCATCGCGGGCCGCCGCAGGCGCCGCTCGTTGCTCGGGTCTGTCGATTCCCTTATCCTGAACGATGGGCTCGCGGATGCCATCGCCAAGAAAGTCCTGGAAGCAGTTACGGGCGGCGTTGCGCACGATCCGGGCTGCCGGGGCCTGGCGACCGGACGTCGCCCGGCTCTTGCTGGCGCAGCTGGCGGACCGTTCGGGCAACCCGGAGGTCGGCTGCTCCGACAGCGACCGCCTGGCCGCAGCCGTCTCCTGGCTCGAGCGCGCGCAGGACGCAACCGGCGATGGGGGGTTCTGCGGCCGCTATCATCTCCGAACCGGCTGGACATCTTCCTATCCGGAGACCACCGGCTACATCATTCCGACGCTGCTGCGTCTGGCTGAGCATTATCAGGATGAGCGGTTCCACGCCCGGGCGCGCCGGGCGGTGAGGTTTCTGCGCGAGGTCCAGCTCCCCGGGGGCGCTTTCCCCGGCGGAGAAATTGCCGACAACCGCACGCGGCCTTCGCCGTTCAACACTGCGCAGATCATCCACGGGCTCGTCCACTGGCACCGGTTCAGCGGCGATTCGGAAGCGCTCGCGGCGGCCTTGCGGGCGGGCGACTGGCTGCTGACCATGCAAGACGCCGACGGCGCCTTCCGGCGCGGGTTCTACGGAGACGTCGCCGCCACTTACAGCGCGCATCTTTCCTGCTGGCTTGCGGAGCTGGGGCGGCACACCGGCGAGGGCCGTTTCCTCGACGCCGCCCGAAGGAATGTCGACTGGGTCTTGAGCCATCGGGATCCGGAGACCGGCTGGATCGACGCCTGCGGCTTCTGGCGGGAGGAACACCGCCGCCGCAAGGCGGTCACGCACACGATCGCATACACGCTTTGGGGACTGCTCACCAACGCCGAGATGCTGGACCGCGGCGACGCCCTCGACGCGGTGCGGCAGGCCGCCTTGAACCTCAGGCGGCGGCTCGAGCGCTCGCACTGGCTTCCCGGAGAACTCAACTGGCGCTGGAACGGGGAGGCGCACTACGCCTGCCTGACCGGCAACGTGCAAATCGCGAGCCTGTGGCTC
>JBBIMZ010000141.1:0-1068 GCA_037444135.1 Solibacteraceae bacterium | reverse complement strand
GCGTCTTGATCGGGACCCGAGCTTCTTCCATGCGGCGCTTCAGGCCCTTGACTTGGTCAGCCGGGCTCAACTGATGAAACATCGGGACGCGAATCTCCGTGGCGGCATTCCGGGCTCGGATCCGATTTGGGGCGACTATATCCCGCTGGCGCTGCCGAATTGGGCGGTCAAATTCTACATCGACGCGTTGCTGGACAAGAACGCGCAGGCAGCCCAGACTTAGCAGGCCGGCTCGCCGTCAGCGCGCCTCTCAACGGCGGCGCAGCTCGAGCGCGATGTCCTCCTGATAGTCGGGTGTCGCCAGGTAGCACACGCCGCCCGGGTGGTCGAACTGCCCGGCATCTTCGATGCGGCCCGTACGCGGGTGCCACCAGCGCGCGGTGTAGCCGCCGGCCGGTAGGTTCAGCACGAGCGTGGCGCGCTGCCTGCCCGCGCGCACGACGTAGCGCGGCACGTAGTCGCGGAGAACCTTGCCGTGATGAAGGTACAGGGCCCAGGCGCGCCCGCCCTCGGCGAGCAGCCGCGCGGAAGCCTCCGGCGGCACGCCGCCGGCGATCAGCTCGTTCCGCGGCGCCATGCGGAGGAAATCGAAGCCTTCCATGAATTCGATCAGGGTCTTCAGTTGCCGGCGCAGTTCCGGACCGCCGCCCCCGGGCTGCGTCTTCGGGAAGGCGAAGGTGCCGTCTTCATGTCCGACCGTGAAGGAATAGTCGAGGTGGTTGTAGTGGCCCCCGCCCGCCAGGATGAAGTCCCAGGCCTGGATGCGATACGGAAAATCGAGCGTGCCGTCGAAGCCGGTTTCGTCGAAGCCGATCAGCCGGCCGAGCCCGTAGTTCATCGCCACGGCGACCGGCGGCCGCGCGTAGTGGAAGTGAAGCACCCAGACGGCCGGATACGGCTCGGTGACGGCTTGCGCGAAGTTGGCGACGTTGCGGGCGATCAGGTGTTTTTCTTGGCGGTTGATTTGGCTGCGTTCGGCAAGGGCAGGGCTGGTGGCATGGTTGTCACGTTCTAGCGCCACTGCCCCGCCGCGGATGCGGCGCAGGCTGTTTTCCGCTTCCATCGCGT
>JBBIMZ010000140.1:8036-8293 GCA_037444135.1 Solibacteraceae bacterium | reverse complement strand
CAGCCGTGGAAACAGTTTCACGCGGTCGACCTGGTGCGGGCCGCCGCGCGCGGCAAGCCGTTCTGGCACGCCGAATTCCAAGGCGGGCCGCTCTGGATGCAGGCCGAGGTGCTGGGCCGCCCCCTCGAGGACGGCCGCAAGCCCGACGAGAAGGACGTCCGCCTGTGGAACCTGATCTCGATGGCCGGAGGCGTCAAAGGACTGTTCTACGTGCGCTGGCGCCCGCTGCTCGACGGCCCGCTGTTCGGCGCGTTCGG
>JBBIMZ010000140.1:0-8024 GCA_037444135.1 Solibacteraceae bacterium | reverse complement strand
TGGCGATGGACGGCTCGGTGACGCCGCGCGCGGAGATGGCGGGGCGGTTGGCCAAGTGGGCCAACGCGCAGCCGGAATTGTGGAAGAGCAACCCGGTGCGGGGCGACCTCGGGATCGTCTTCGTGCCGGAGTCCGAGCGCTTCAACTTCGCCCAGCAGGGCAACACCTCCTATTACGCCGAATCGGCCCGCGGCGCGTACATGGCCTTCTTCGACGCCGGCGTCCAGCCGGACTGGGTGCACATCGACCACATCGCCGAGTATCCGCTGGCGTACCTGCCGTATCCTGTGATGCTGACCACCGAAACCGTCAACAAGCTCCGCGAATACGTTCGAAACGGCGGCCTGCTGATCTCGGAAGGCTTGCCCGGCTACTTCGACGGCTACGCGCGGGCCGGCGAGACGCAGCCCAACCGCGGCCTGGAGGAGGTCTTCGGCGCCCGCGAAATCGACGTCGAGTTCACGCCGGATCTGCTCGACGATCTCCGCTTCGAACTGGCCGGCGAAGCGCTCCGCGGCCGCTTCTTCAAACAGGTCTACCAGCCCGCCGGCGGGCGCGCCGTGGGCCGCTACCCGGGCGGTGGCGTGGCCGCGGTGGAGAATGCGTTCGGGCGGGGTCGCGCGCTGCTGATCGGCACGTTCCCCGCTGCGGCCTACTTCCGCCATCCGGAAGCCGCCACGCGGGCGCGCTTCCGCGAGCTCCTCGCCTGGGCGGGGCGCACACCGCAGGCGACCGTCAGCGACGCGGCGGTGATCGCACGGCTGCACGAGGGCGCCGGAAGCGATTTCCTGTGGGTGGTCAACCCGGCGCGGGCGGCGCGCACCGTCACCGTGACGCTCCGGAAAGGGCCCTGGCGCGCCGCGCGGCCCCTCTGGGGCGAAGGGCCGGTGACGGTCACGGGTCACTCATTGCAAATGACGGTGCCCGAGCGCGACGCCCTGGTGCTGCGCCTGGAATGAGCGCGCCTGCGCTTCAGGCGTAACCGGCCGCCTGAGCTCGATTGCGCTCGGCGCGCTCACGCTCGATCCGCTCCTGGTAGCCGCTGGCGCGGAAGGCGGCCAGCGGGTTTTCCGGCAGTCCGTGGGCGCGCCGCCACTCCTCGATGGCGCCGCGCACGTCCGTCGCGAAGGCCGCCTTCAGGCACTCCTCGGCGTCGATCAGGTTCGCCGCCTCCTGATGGCGCGCCAGGGCTTCCCAATCGACGAGCGCCGCCTTGGCGAACAGCTCCTGCGCCGCCATCACCGTCTGAATCATCTCCTCGATCTTCGGCTTGAGGTTGTGCGACTGGTCGACCATGTAGGCGACGTCCGGCTCGCGCCCCGTCTCCCAGCGATAGAACTGGATTTCGTGAAAGATGCGGAAGATCTGGTACGGATCGATCGAGCCGATCGTCAGGTCGTCGTCGGCGTAGCGGCGGTCGTTGAAGTGAAAGCCGCCCAGCAGATCGTCGGCCAGCAGCCAGGCGACGATCTGCTCGATGTTCTGCGCCTGGTAGTGATGGCCGGTGTCGACCAGAACCTGCGCGCGCGGCCCTGCGGCGCGCGCCAGCGCCGCCGCCATCCCCCAGTCGGCGATGTCGGTGTGGTAGAAGGCCGGCTCAAAGGGCTTGTACTCGATCAGCAGGCGCTGACCGGCGTCCAGGCATTCGTGGACGCGCCGCAGCCCTTCCTCGAACAAGGCGCGCCGCCGCCGGATGTTGGCCGTCCCGGGGTAGTTCGACCCGTCGGTGAACCAAAGCGACAGGTCCCGGCTGCCGGTCAGGCGCGCGATGTCGACCGACTCGGCAAGGTGCGCCAGCGCCGCCTCGCGAACGGCCGGGTCCGGATTGGCCAGCGAACCGTACTTATAGATCTGATCCTCGAACACATTCGGGTTGATCGCCCCGATCCGTACGCCGTAACGGGCGGCCGTCTCGGCGACTTCGCCGGCGCCGGCCCTGCCGCGCGGAAAATCCCACAGCACGTGCACGGCGACGGTGGGACAGCAACCGGTGAACCGGTGCACCTGGCCGGCGTCGGCGAGCTTTTCTTCGATCGTCGTGGCCGCGCCCGGCTGAAGGAACTTGCCGAAGCGCGTTCCGGTATTGGCGAATCCCCAGGACGGGATCTCGATGCGGAAGCGGTCGAGCGCCTCCCAAAGGCGTTCCTGCTGCGGCGCGGTCATGCGGCTCTCCTCTCAGGCGGCTGCTTCGTCCATTACAGCAAAGAAGGCCTCGATATCGGACGGTCGGGTGTGAATGTGGGTGGAGATGCGGATGGAGTTCTCGCCGCCGCTGATCCAGATCTTGCGCTCGGCGCAGCGTCTCTTGACCCGGGCGGCGGCTTCGGGCTTGAGGCTGAAGGCGACCATGGCGGCGTAGAGCCGCTCGTCGGCGGGCGTCAACAGGCCCGCGTAGGGACGCGCCGCCGCCTGGGCGCGCACCCGCCGCGCCAGATCGTGAATCCGCGCATAGATGCGCTCCGGCCGATCCGCTCGGCGAAGCGCTTGCCTTCGAGCAGGCCTTCAAACAGCGCCCGCTCGTTGGTCCCCACTTGCATGAAGCGCGCAGCCTTCAGACTCTTATCCTCCCAGGCGCCGGTCACCACCAGCGGCCAGAGACGCTCAAGCCATTCCTCGCGGATGTACAGCAGGCCGCAGCCGGCCGGCGCGAACAGCCACTTGTGCGGGCTGCCGGCGAAAAAGTCGCAACCGAGTTCGCCCAGCTTCACGGGGACCTGGCCGTTCATATGCGCCCCGTCGACGACCGTGATGACGCCCCGCCGCCGCGCCTCCTCGCAGATCCGGCGCACCGGCATGACGAGCCCGGTCGGGGAGGTGATGCCGCTGAAGCTCAAGACGCGCGTGCGCGGGCCGATGGCCGAGACGATGATCTCTTCGAGCTGCTCGGGGCTTTCCGGCGGCAAGGGGATCGGAACCTGGCGGACCCGGATGCCGTCGCGCGCCTGGCGCTTGAGCCAGCAACAGCGGCCGCTCGGATGCTCCTGGTCGGTGAGCAGCACTTCCTCGCCCGCCTTCAGCTCGAGGCCGTGCGCGATGATGTTCATCGCTTCGGTGGCGTTATGCGTGAAGGCCAGCTCTTCGGTCTTGCAGCCGGTGAAGGCGGCGATCTCCGCGCGGTGCTCTTCGAGCGTTTCATAGCCCCAGCGCGGATATTCGTCACTGACGCGCGAGGCGCCGTGGCGCAGATACCGGTCGACGGCGGCCAGCACGGGCTTGGGCGCCACGCCGAGGCTGCCGTTGTTGAGGAACACGCGCCAGTCCGGCAACAGGAACTCCTCGCGCCGGAGCCGTGTCCAGTAGGACTCCTCGCCGGCAGCCAGCGCGGCGGCCTCCGGCAGGCCGGCCAGGCACCGCAGGGCGTCGCGGCGCCTCATCGGGGGCTCTCCTGCGCCCGCAGGCGCTGGGCTTTCGACTGCACGCGCGCGCCGAAGCGCTCGACGTTGACGATGAACCGCTCGTGCGTGCCCTCACCGATGCGCTCGACTTCGTCCTCGGCCCAGACGCGGAAGCTGATCCGCCGGTCGTTGACGGCGGTCACTTCGGCGTGGAAGGCGACACTCATGCCGATGGGCGTGGCGGCCAGGTGCTGCACGTTAACGACCGTGCCCACCGTGTCGTAGCCGTCCTCGAGCAGCGGCTTGACGGCGTCGCGCGCGGCCATCTCCATTCCGGCGATCATCTGCGGAGTCGAGAGCACGCGCGCCGGCTCGTGCCCGATGAAATCGATGGCCACTTCACTGGTGACCAGCAGCCGCCGCTCGCCGCGCGTGCCGACAGGGATCTGTGCCATATAGCGGTATCTTAGCAGCGCCGGGCCCGGCCGGCGCTCCCGCCGCCGCCCGGCGCCCTCCGGCCGGGAGACCTTCGCTCCGGCGGCGCGGCCTAGGCTTTCTTCCGGACTTCGACTTTCGCGGTCTGTTCGGTGAAGAGCGTAATGCCGGAGTGGTCCAGATCCCCTTTGCCGTCGTTGCGCAGCGCCACGATCATCTGTTGCACCAAGCTGGTGATCGGCAGCGGCACGCTGAGCGATTCGGCGGCCTGCAAGGCGTTGCGCAAATCCTTGTGGTGCAGCGCAATCCGGAAGCCGGGCTTGAAGTTCCGCGCCAACACCATCGGCGCCTTGGCGTTCAGCACGGCGCTGCCGGCCAGGCCCCCTTTGATCGCCTCGAAGACCGCCTCGGGATCGAGCCCCGCTTTCGTGGCCAGCACCAGCGCTTCGCCCATCGCCGCGATGTTGATGGCCACGATAATCTGATTCGCCAGCTTGGTGACGTTCCCTGCGCCGACTCCCCCGGTGAGCGTCACCGAGCTTCCCATCGCCCGCAGGACGGGCAGCGCCCGCTCGAACACCTCCGGCTTGCCGCCCACCATGATTGCCAGCGTGCCGTCGATCGCCTTCGGCTCGCCGCCGCTCACCGGCGCATCCAGGAAGTCCACGCCCCGGGCTTCGCAGGCGGCGCCGATCTTCTGCGACACCAGCGGATTGATCGAGCTCATGTCGATCAGCAACTGGCCCGGCCGCGCCCCCTCGAGCACGCCGCCCGAGCCCAGAACCACCGCTTCGACGTCCGGGCCGTCGGGCAGCATCGTGATAACGACGTCGCTGCGCTCGGCCACGTTCCGGGCGGAGGCTCCCGCAGAAGCTCCGGCCGCCGCCAGCTCTTGCATCCGGCCTGCCACGATGTCGAAGACGACCAGCTCATGTCCCGCTTTGAGCAGGTTTTTCGACATCGGCTTGCCCATGATTCCCAGTCCGATGAATCCGATCTTGGCCACGCGCTTCGGCTCCTTTCGCTGTGTGCAGGATGGAGGATCAAAAGGAGATTATCGAACAGGTTGCCGGCGCCGTCAACGCCGGGTGCCGGCGGGGATCGGTATTCGCTACAGTAGAAACTCAAGGAGCTTCCAGCAGCGATCATGTCGGAATTTGCCAGAGCCAAGCAATTGATCCAACTGTTCAAAGGCGACGCCTATCTGAGCGGCTACGGCGTGCTGCCGCGGATCGGGGAGCTGGCGGCCGGGCTGGGCCGCCGGGCCGCGCTCGTCCGGGACGTCTTCCCGGGCTCGGAGGACTACGCCGCCACGATTCGCCGCTCGCTCGAGGCGGCCGGCATCGAGGTGATCGGCGTCATCGACGGCGCCGCCCCGAACGCGCCGCGCGAGGACCTGTTCCGCATCGCCGACCAGCTCAAACAGCTCGCGCCGGACTTTTATGTGAGTTTCGGCGGGGGTAGCACGATCGACGCCGCCAAGGCCGCCGACGTGCTGCGCGTGCTCGGCGGCAGCATCGACGACTACTTCGGCACCGGGCTCGTCACCGAAGCGCTCCGCAAGACGGGCAAGCGCCTGACGCCCCACCTGGCGATTCAAACGGCGTCGAGCTCGGCGGCTCACCTGACCAAATACTCCAACATCACCGACATCCACACGGGCCAGAAGAAGCTGATCGTCGATGAGGCGATCGTTCCGCCGCGCGCCGCCTACGATTACGAAGTCTCCTTCGGCGCACCGGCCTCGCTGACGGCCGACGGCGCGCTGGACGGCTTCTCCCACTCGCTGGAGGTGCTCTACGGGGCCGTCGACAAGCCCTACTACGGGCTCATGCAAGACGTCGCGCGCGAGACCTTCCGGCTGGTGCTCGGCTACCTGCCGCGCGTGCTCGACAACCCGCGCGACCGCGAAGGCCGCGAAGCGCTGGCGCTGGCCACCGATCTGGGCGGTTACGCCATCATGCTCGGCGGCACCAACGGGGCCCACCTGACGAGCTTCTCTCTCGTGGATATTCTGAGCCACGGCCGCGCCTGCATCCTGATGAATCCCTACTACACGGTCTTTTACGCCCCCGCCGTCACCGAGCCGTTGCGCCTGGCGGGCGCCATGCTGGCCGAAGCCGGCACGGCGCCGGTCTCGGTGGTCGAGCTGAGCGGGCGCGACGCCGGGCTGGCGGTCGCCGACGGCATCCGCGACTTCGAAAAGCGCGTCCGCGTCCCCACGACGCTTTCGGAAGTCAAAGGCTTCAGCGACGCCCACATCCAGCGGGCGCTGACGGCCGCCAAGAACCCGCAGCTCCGGATGAAGCTCCAGAACATGCCGGTGCCGTTGACGCCCGAGCTCGTCGACGACTACATGGGACCCGTGCTCGAAGCCGCCAAGACCGGCGACCTGAGCCTCATCAAGAACCTCGCCGTAGCCCAGCAAGCCTGACGGCGAATTCCGTACACTGTCGGGATGCGCCGCACAGTCCTGGTTGGCTGCATCCTCGTGCTGGCGGTGCTCGCCGCCGAGGCGCAATTGCGTCCGGCCGCGCCCCGAAGCGCCGGCATGTCGGCCGAACGCCTCGAAGCCGCCGCGGAACTGCTCGCTCGTGAAGTGAAGGAAGGCCGCGTGCCGGCGGCGGCCATGCTCGTCGCCCGCCGCGAACGCATCGTGCTGCACAAGGCGTTCGGGCGCATGGGCCGCGAGCCGGACTCCCCACCGGTGCAACCGGACTCGGTGTTCCTCCTGGCTTCGATCACCAAGCCCGTCACGGCTTGCGCCGTGATGCTGCTGGTCGATCGCGGCCTAGTTTCGCTCGACGACCCCGCTTCCCGTTATCTGCCGGAACTCAAAGGCGAAGGCCGCGAGCTGATCCGGGTGGGCGATCTGCTCAGCCACACCTCGGGCCTGCCGGACATGCTGCCGGAGAATATCGAGCTGCGCCGCGCCCACGCGCCCCTTAGCGAGTTCGTCCGCCGCACGTTCACCACGCCCCTGCTCTTCAAACCCCGCACCGGGTTTTCCTATCAGAGCATGGGCATTCTGCTGGCCAGCGAAATCGTCGAGCGCCTCACGGGGATGCGCCTGCGCGACTTCGAGAAGAAAGAGATCTTCGAACCGCTCGGCATGAAGGCGAGCTCGCTCGGCCTGGGCGGCCGCCGCATCTCCGATACGGTCTGGTGCTGCGAGCCGGTAGGCGATCCGCAGGACGAGGCGCGCTTCGGCCCCAACACCGAGTACTGGCGCGACATGGGCCACCCCTGGGGCGGCATGCACAGCACCACAACGGACCTGGCGATTCTGCTTCAGACGATGCTGAATCGGGGCGTCTATGCGGGCAAGCGCCTCCTGAGCCGCGCGGCCGCGACGGCGATGGTCACCAACCGCAACCGGAATCTTCCGACGCCGTGGGGCTGGGGCTGGGCGCTCGCCGAGTCCCCCGTGTGGAATTATTTCGGTGATCTGGTCTCGCCCGCCGCGTTCGGCCACGTCGGCGCCACCGGGACGGTGGCTTGGGCCGATCCGCAGACGCAACTGCTCTGCGTCATCCTCACCAACCGGTCGGTCTCGGCCGACGGCGGCCGCCTGCTGCGGCTGGTCTCGAACGCCGTCGCCGCCGCGGTGGAGGAGTGAGGGCGCAGAGCTTCACTTCCAAAACAGCCGCATCGCGTTTTCGCCGCGAATCCTGGCCCGGTCGGCTTCCGGAGCGAAAGCGAACATCTCCTCGAACAGCGTCGTCTGCCGGCGGAACTCTTCCAGGTTGTGACCGAGGCCGCCCCAGATCATGCGTTCCGGTCCGAAGGCCTCGTAGGTGAGCCGCACCAGCGCGCGCACGTCACGGTACGGGTACTCTTCGCGCGAGGAATAGCGCACCCCGGAGAATTTCATGATGACGTTCGGCAACCGCTTCATCTCCAGAACCTGGGCGTACTCGGCCGGCGTGCCGAAACCGGAGCGCGCCAAGTGGTCGATGATGACCGGCGTCGAGGCAAACTCGGCCGCCAAAGCAGCGACTTCGGGCGCGTGCACCGGAATGATGTGCATCTGGATGGCGAGGCCGAGCTCATGCGCCTTGCGCCATGTCGCCTTCATCTGCGGGTGCCGCAGATCGCGGTCGCGGATCGGACCCGCCGTCGTCGGCGGAACGCCGCGTTCGCGGTTGACGTGAATGCGCAGCGCCACGATCCGCTGCGGATTTCTCTTCACCAGCTCCTCCATGCGGTCCGGCGTCGCCGGGTCGACCGGATCGAACAGGCATGTGCCTTTGA
>JBBIMZ010000139.1:0-8306 GCA_037444135.1 Solibacteraceae bacterium | reverse complement strand
GACCGCGCTGGCCGTGGATGCGGGCCGGACGCTGCTGCTCGACCGCGAGGAGATGCTGGCCCGGGCCGATGCCGCCGGAATTGCAGTGGCCGGCTACGCGCCGGCGGAGGAGTCATGAGCCGGGTGCGCGTGGCCGTGGTGGGGGCAGGCGCCTTCGGGCGCCATCATCTGCGCGTGTTACGGAACTCGCCGCAGGCCGAGCTGGTCGCCGTCGTCGACACGGACGAGGAACGTGCGGCCCGCGCCGGCGCCGAGTTCTCTTGCCGGGCGCTTGGCGACTGGCGCGCACTCGCCGGAGAAGTCGACGCGGCCGTTGTGGCCGTACCCACCGTATCGCACGCCGAGGTCGGCTGCGGCCTCCTCGACAGGGGGATCGACGTGCTGGTGGAAAAGCCGCTCGCGCCGGATCTCGATTCGGGGAGACGTCTGGCGGAAACGGCCGCGGCGCGCGGCCGCATCCTTCAGGTAGGGCATCTGGAAAGCTTCAATCCAGCGGTGGCGGCCGTGCGCGCCGTCGTGCGCCTGCCTCTGTTTTTCGAGATCCACCGTCTGAGCGTGTTCACGCCGCGCAGCCTCGACGTGGACGTCGTGCTCGACCTGATGGTCCACGACATCGACATCGTGCTGGCGCTGGTGGGCTCGAAGCCGGAAGAAATTCGCGCCGCGGGCATCTCGATTCTCAGCGACAAGGTGGACATCGCGAACGCGCGCCTGGCTTTCCCGACAGGCTGTATCGCGAACCTGACCGCCAGTCGGGTCTCGACCGAGCGGGTGCGCAAGCTGCGCCTGTTTCAGCCGCACCAGTATATCTCGCTCGACTACAGCCGGCAGGATGTGGCCGTCTTCGAAGTGACTGCGGAGAGGCAGATCGGATTCCGGCGCCTGGAAGTGGCTCGAGACGAGCCGTTGCGGCTGGAGCTCGAAGCGTTCCTGGAGTGCGTTCGAACGCGCTCCCGGCCGTTGGTGGGCGGCCAGGAGGCCCTGCGCGCTCTCGAGGTGGCGCTCGGGGTTGTTGCGAAGATCGAAGAGCACGGTGAGGTGGTGGCGCGTTCGATCGCCGCGTTGCGTTGAGGAGCCGCCATGCTGGAACCTGCGGCGCCGCGGGAGGGCATTCTCGGGCCGTTCGCCGGCTCGATGCTCCTGCACGCCGTGGCGCTGGCGCTGCTGATCCGGCTGGGACCTTCGGGGCGGGAAGCGGCCCTCGAGCGGGAACTCGTATGGGGCGTCCGGGAAGCGACGCCGCTTGTGGCGCCGCCGGCGCCTGCCGAAGTTCGACTCGCGGATCTGGCCCGAAGGCCGCGCGTTTTCGTCCCGCCGCCCTCAACACCTCCGGCCCCGGCACCCGCACCTCCCGTACTACCGCCGCCGAAGCTGGCGCCGGCCGACCTGGCCGCGCTTCCACCGCCTGCGGCGCTCGGTCTCGGAGCGGTGGCGCCGCCTCCGAAGATCGGGGCTCCTGAGCCTCCGCGGATGGTGCTCGAAAAGCCTTCTGCGGGGGCGCCGGCGCCGGCGTCGGGAGCGGAGGCGTCCGGTCCGATGTTGCGCCGGCCGGCCGTGTCGCTGGAGGAGGCGATTCGCGAGGCGGCCAGGAGCCGGGGAGGCGGGCTGGTCGTGGGCGATCAGGAGGGGGGAAGACCGCCTGGCGAGGTCTCGGAAATGCGCAGCCTTGCGGCGGCCGCCAGCCGCTCGGCCAGCAACGTGGAATTGTTAAGCGACGCCCAGGGTGTGGACTTCCGACCGTATTTGACCCGGATCCTGGCGACGGTGCGGCGGAACTGGCAGGCTGTAATGCCCGAGAGCGCCCGGCTGGGCCGTCGGGGCCAGGTGGCCATTCAACTGTCGATCAATCGGCAGGGCCGGATTCCCAAGCTGGTGATCGCCGAGTCGTCGGGGGCAGAGCCGCTCGACCGCGCCGCAGTGGCGGGCATCACCGCCTCGGATCCGTTTCCACCGCTGCCGGAGGAGTTCCCCGGCGAGGAGATCCGGATCCAATTCAACTTCTTGTACAACTTGCGCTGAGCCGCCGCGCCCTGTGGTATGCTGGGGATGCCCCGACGAGAAGGGGACCAAGAAGGCATAACTTCAGGGTCAAATCTGACCAACGCGGCCAAGGGGCGTCCGAACGGGCGCCCCTTGCCCTTTCGGGAGGCGCTCAGGGCTGCCGTTACGGCCGGCTCCCTCCGGCCTCGGCGAGCGCGGCCGCTTCAGCCTCGCGGGCGGCCTCAGCAATCAGCTTCCGCAGCGTGACCTTGAATTCTTCCATCGGCGGGAAGCGGATGGCTTCCGCGGGACAAATCTTGGCACAGGCGTCGCAGCCCACGACGCAATTGTAGGGGCGGGCCACCTCGGGCACCGCGAGCGCCTCGTTCCAGCCGAAGACGTTATTCTTGCAGAAATTGACGCACTCCTGGTCGTGGATGCAGGCGTCGTAGTCGATGACGGGGAACCAGGGAATCTTCTCCCGGGGCACTTTCAGTTTGGCCATGCTCGCCTCCTGCTACCGGGACGGTGCGGGCGTTTCCGAGCAGGGGCAGACTTCCATCAGGTCCTCCGGCCTTAGCTCGGCGCGCGCCGCGCGATCTTTGAGAATCTCCTGGACCTTCTCCCGGATGCGCTCGAGCACGCCCTCGGGCGCATGATCTTGCGGAACAGCTTGTCCTGGGCGGCGGGCGCGCAGGCGGCGCTCAGAATGTAGGTGTCGCTGTCGGCGCTTCTCATGATGTCGGCCAGGAACTGGTTGCCGCCCTGGCCGCAGGTCTGCGGATGCAGCGAAACGTAGGCCACATCCAGTTCGCTTTCCACCTGGAACGGCAGTGTGTTGAAGTCGGTGTTCTTGAACGAATCACACAGCCCTTTGCAGTTACACAGGAGCACTTTGATTTTCATTGCGAATCTCCTCTGGGACGGAAACGCTTTGGTCGGAGACGGGTAGTCCCCGGTTTTCGGAAGAGCAGCACGCAGCCCGCATCGCTTCCAGGCGCCGCCGGTCCTCCCGGTGAAAGGAGTGCAATGGAATTAAAGATATTGGGTCCCGGTTGTATTAATTGTAAGAGGCTTGCCGAGAACACCGAAGCGGCGGCCAGGGAACTCGGCATCGAATACCGGCTGGTCAAGGTTTCCGATGTCGCCGCGATCGTCGGCTTCGGCGTCCGGAGGACGCCGGCCCTGGTCGCCGATGGCCGGCTCCTGGTCCAGGGTCGGGTTCCCGGGGTGGACGAACTCATGTCCCTGCTCGCCCAGCGGATGGCCTGAAGCGCCTCCGGGGTCTTTCGACGAAGTCGGCCGTGCCCGAGATTGCTTCTGCGCGTTACACTTTCCTCGGCGGCGGAATCATCGCCGGGGTCTTGGTCGAACGGCTTGTCCGGGGCGCCGCCGTCCCCGCCGGCAACGTGCTGGCGACTGACGTTGTGCCTGAGCGCCGGGAAAGGCTCCGCAGCGAGTACGGGATCCGCACGAGCGCCGACAACGGCGAAGGCGCCGCCTTCGGAGACGTAATCTTCCTCGCAGTGCCGCCCAACGCGGTGACCGCTGTGTTGGCGGAGGTCCGGGACAGAGTTCGTCCCCAAGCGATAATCATCTCCCTGGCGGCCGCCGTCCCTACGGCGCGGATCGAGGAGGTCCTGGGGCACCCAATCCCTGTGGTCCGGGTCATTCCTAATACCCCCTCTCTGATCGGGCGGGGCATGAACCCGCACTGTCTCGGCAGGCATTTTGGCGCCGAGCACGTTCGTTTTCTCCAGCGCCTCCTCGCGCTGTTCGGCCAGACGATTCGAGTAGAGGAGCGGCTCATGAACGCCGCCACCGCGCTGACCGCCGTGGGGCCGACCTATCTTCTTGCTGTGATCAAAGCCTTGGGGGACGCCGGGATCCGCCTCGGGCTGCCGGAAGCGGAAACCCGGTACGCCGCTGCCGAGACCGTCGCCGGCACGGCGCTACTGGTCCTGGAAACCGGCAAAGATCCGGAAGAGTTGAAGGAGATGATCGGGCTTCGGACGCTGAACGAGCCGGAAGCGCGACGCCTGTTCGCCAGTGCCGTCGAGGCCGCCTTCGAGAAGCTCTCAGCCAGTGAAAAGAAACTGGCGGCACGCCCGTGAAGGCGCAGGCCCCCAAGCCGGCCGAAGGCGTCGGGCGCACGGCCCGCCTCCGGCCGGAGGCTCCTAGCCGCCCGTCTTCTGTCCGGCGCCGGCCGCCTCGAGCTTCGCCTTGAGCAACTCCGCCAGTTCGGGAATCGACGGCGGGCCGATCGACACCACCTCGCCATCCAGTACGAAGATGGGGCAAGCGGCGGCGCCGAAGGTGTTGAGCAGCTTCAGCGCCGGCAGGTCCCGCCCCAGGCGGAGCTTTTGCGAAACGTCGATGGTCTCGACTGTGACTCCCGGCAGGTGCGATTCCAGTTCAGCCAGGTAGCCGCGCAACTCCTCCTCGCTCTGGCCGACCGGGCCGCAGCAGGACGACTGCGGGCCGCAAGGAAAAGATTGCGGCAGATAGTAAAGCCGAACGGTCCGATTCGCGTCGTTCATCGCGGATGATCCCTCCCTAAACAAACAGGTTGTAGATGTAGCCCGCCGCCACACACCCGAAGAACGAAACTCCGACATAAAGCGCCAGCACGCGGGCGCGGAAGACGCCCGAAAGCATCGCGATCGACGGCAGCGACAGGCCGGGACCGCCGAGCAGGTAAGCCAGCGTCGCGCCCGGCCCCATCCCTTTGCTCATCAGCGCCAGCGCCGTGGGAACTTCCACGTAGGTGCAGACGTAGGCCAGCACAGCCACGGCGGAAGCCACCAGCACGCTGTTGAGCGCCGTCCCGCCGACCCACTCGGTGATGACCCTCGTCGGCAGCAGCACCTTGATGGCGCCCGCAATCAGCACGGCCAGCAGCAGGTAGCCGTTGAGCTGCACAAACAGCCGGAGGCCCATTCGAAACATCTCGCCGATTTTCTCGCGGAAGCCTCCCCGGATCTGGTCGCCGGCCGGCAGCACCGCGCAAGCCCCCACGCTTTTCACGGCGCCGGTCTCGGTTTCCGCGAGCTTCCACAACCCTTCGCGCGTCCGTTCGACCAGTCCGCCCTCCTCGAGCAAGGCCAGCTTCGCTTCACTGCCGGCGCCGAGTTCGGCGGCGGCCACACCTTCCGGACGCTTCATCGCCAGCATCCCGAAACGGAACGCATACTGTTGCAGTTCCGGTGAGAGTCTGGGTGGGATGTGAATCTTCAGAAACCGTCTGGGATTGCGATGCTTGCGCTGCCAGCGGGTGAGCACCTGGCCGACCGCCAGGGCGATGCCGAAGGTTGCCAGAATCCGGCCCACCGCCATCGGCCAGCCCAGGATCCCGGCCGTCATGAAGACCGTCGGTACGTTCAGCATCGGGGCGGCGATCAGGAAGGCCATCGTCGGGCCCAGCGGAATCCCGGCCTGGACCATGCCGGCCAGGACGGGCACGATGCCGCACGAGCAGATGGGGATCACGGCGCCGGCTCCGGCGGCCAGAAAGTTCGCCTTCAGGCCGCCGTAGCCCATCTTCGCCTTGACCTGTTCCCAGGAGACAAAAACGATCAGCGCGGCGGCGATCAGCATCCCGATCGCCCAGTACTGGAACAGCTCCACGAGCACCGCTGCGCCTTTGATGTAGATGAACCAAAGCATCTGGGGAATGTTCCAGGAAAGCGGCGTGGCGATCTCCACCAGGCGCGCCTCCTCGCCGGAAATGCCCGGCGGTTGCAACAAGCCGTAACGGTAGAGTGACCCGACCGACAGCCCGTGCGCCATCGCGTAGAACAGCCCGCTGGCGTACATCACGGCCACGCCGGCCAGGTAAAACCACATCCTCGGCGTCGGGCGGAAGGCTGGCCGCGAGGCCGCCGTCACCGGAGTCTCCACGAGCGATTCATCACCGGCCAGAATCGGATCCTTGCTCATCGGGAACTCTCCTTGTGCACGCATCGCCCCGCCGCCGGTTCACCCGCAACAGCCCGGCCCGGCCGAGGGATCACATGCCCCGCTCCGGCGGCCGCCACTGCGCCGCGCCGTCAGCACCTGTATGGAGGTGAACGTGCGGATCGACTTTTCCGATCCGCAGCGGGGGCACTGCGGCTTGAGCCCCTTCGAGTATTCGGAAATTGAGGCCCGAACATCGAAAGGCTCGCCGCAATCCTGGCACAGATACTCGTACGTCGGCATCTCCATGTCCTCCTATCGCACGGCAGGAATGAACAATACCGGCAGCGGAGCCAGCCGTGCAATGTTGTTGGCCACGCTGCCCAGGAAGACTTCGTGAATGAAAGCCCGTCCCTGGCTGCCCATCAGAATCAACGAATGCTCGTTGCTCCGGGCGCGCTCCAGAATGATCTTCGTCGGCGATCCGTACAGGATCTGGCTCTCGACCCTGGCGGCGCCGCACTGCTCCAAACGCTGCTTCATCCGCTCCAGGCGTTCGGCGTCGATCCGGTTGAACTCCTCCAGCCGGTGCTTGAGGTGCCGCTCGATTCTTGCCTCATCCTGCACATGCAGCAGCGTCACGTCGCTATGGGCTTCCCGCACTACATACTCCAGGTAGAGGAAGGCACGCTCGGCCGTGTCGGAAAAGTCCGTGGGGAACAAGACGTGGCGGAACAGGCCTTCGCACGCCGCACGGCAGCGCCGGCCGCCGTTTTCCTCGGTGATCTCCAGCCGGATCAGCAGCGTGGGGAAGGTTCCGTGTTGCAGCACGGAATGCGCGGTTCCGCCGAGCAGCACTTCTTTGACGAGCGAAGCGCCGAGCGAGCCGACCACGATCAGCGAGGCCGATTTCTCCCGGGCCACCTTTTCGATCTCGACAAAGGGAATTCCCAGCGGCATCCGCACCTCCACCGCCAGGCCGGCCTCGCGCAGGATCGCCGCCTGCTTTTCCAGGTGCGGAAGGATGTGCTGCTGAAGCGAAGCGTACAGTCCGCCCACGTCGCGCACGTGGAATACGTGAACCAGCGTCGCCTCCCGACTGCCGACCCGCCGCAGTTCCCGGACGCACTCCACCATCCGGTCGGAGGGCTCCGAGCCGTCGGTGGCGACGACCAGACTCGACAGCATAACCCGCTCCTTTTTATCTGCCCGGCTCGACGGCCGGGAACCAGTGACATGTCCGGTTACAAACCGAACAGACCGAGAGCATCACCGGCACTTCGATCAACACGCCCACCACCGTGGCCAGCGCGGCGCCCGATCCCGGCCCGAACAGCGCAATCGCCGTCGCCACGGCCAGTTCAAAGAAATTGCTGGCTCCGATCAGGGCCCCCGGCGCTGCCACCGCATACGGGACGCCCAGCAGGCGCATCAAGCCATAGGTTAGCGAGGCATTGAAGTAGACCTGGATCAAGATGGGAACCGCGATCAGCACCACGTGGAAGAACTTCCTCGTGACATTGTCCGCCTGGAAGCCGAAGATCAGCACGAGGGTGGCCAGCAGCGCCATCATGCTCACCGGCGCAAACCGCGGCAGCAGTTCCGTCTCAAACCAGACGGCGCCGCGCCGCGCGATGAGCCACCGCCGCAGAAGCACCCCGGCCGCCAGCGGAATCACGATGAAGATCCCCACCGCGTACAGCAACACCTGGAAAGGCACCTCCAAATTCGAGGCCCCGCTCACCAGATAGCGAACGATCGGCGCGAACAGGAAAAGCATCAGCAGATCGTTCACCGACACCTGCACGAGCGTATACGCCGGGTCGCCGTCGCTCAGGTAGCTCCAGACGAACACCATCGCCGTGCAGGGCGCGGCGGCCAGAATGATGGCGCCGGCGATGTACTGATCGGCGTCGGCGGGCGCAATCCAGGGGCTGAAGACATGCCGGAAGAACAGCCACGCAAACAGCGCCATCGAAAACGGCTTGACCAGCCAGTTGACAAACAGCGTGATGAACAGGCCGCGAGGGCGACGGCCCACTCCGGCGATCGCCGCAAAGTCGACCTTCATCATCATCGGAACGATCATCAGCCAGATCAAGACGGCGATCGGCGCGTTGATCTGGCTGCCCTCGCCGAACTCGAGCGCCCGCAAAGTCTGAATGGATCCGGGAAAGAGTTTGCCGAGGGCGACGCCGACCCGCATGCAGGCGGCCACCCAGAGGCTCAGGTACCGCTCGAACGTATTCAACCGTTTTGCGCCCGGAGCCGCGGGGGAGGTTTCGGAAACTTCCATGATTCGATAATAGTGCAACTATGAAATCGGACGCAACCGGTCGCCCGGCGCATGCTCCCCCCCGACACCGGCCGCGAGTGTACACTGGGCACTGGGTTGCCGGGAAAGGAGCCCCCTGATGGCCGAAGAAAAA